>DASXXO010000461.1:0-7652 GCA_036503045.1 Caldimonas sp.
ATCCCGGCTCGACACCATGCAAGAGATCACCCACCAGAACCTCGAAGCCGACCTCGTCAACGCTTCCGTCGAGCAGCCGGTGCTGCTCGACATCTGGGCGCCGTGGTGCGGCCCGTGCAAGACGCTCGGCCCGACCCTCGAAAAGCTCGAGGTCGCCTACGCCGGCCGCTTCAAGCTGGTCAAGCTCAACGCCGACGAGGAGCCCGAGATCGCGCAACAGCTGTCGCAGATGTTCGGCGTGCGCAGCATCCCGTTCTGCGTCATGTTCAAGGGCGGCCAGCCGGTCGACGGCTTCATCGGCGCGCTGCCCGAGCCCGAGGTGCGGCGCTTCCTCGACAAGCACGTGCCGAGCGCCGCCGAAGCGGCCGCCGAAGACGAGATGCAGGCCGCCGAGGAGCTGATGGCCGAAGGCGACACCGAGTCCGCACTCGACCGCCTGCAGGCGGCGCTCGCGACCAATCCCGCCAACGACAGCGCGCGCTACGACTACATCCGCGCCCTGATCGACGCCGGCCGCGTCGCCGACGGACGCGCCGCGCTGGAGCCGGTCGCCAACAGCCCGGTGCTCGACCAGCGGCTGGTCGCAGCGGGCCACTGGCTCGCGGCGCTCGAGGCAGCGCCGAAGGCGCGCCCGCGCGACACCCTCGAGGCGCAGCTTCTCGCCAACAAGCGCGACTTCGACGCCCGTTTCGAGCTGGCGCAGATCCACTTCGCGAAACGCGAGTTCACGCAGGCGATGGACGCGCTGCTCGAGATCATCATCCGCGACAAGTCGTGGAAGGACGAGCTCGCGCGCAAGACCTACGTCGCGATCCTGCAGATCATGACCAAGCCGGCCCCGGCCGCCCCGAAGGCCGACAACGGTGCGAAGAAGGGCGCCCTCGAGGTGGCGGGCAAGATGGTCGCGACCCCCGCCGACCCGGTCGTCGACAGCTACCGGCGCAAGCTCAGCATGGCGCTGTTCTGAGGCGCCCGGCGCTCGCTACCTCAGGCGAGCGCGTCGAGCGCCGCGCGATAGCGCGCCGAGGTCGCCGCGACAACTTCGGCTGGCAGCGGCGGCGGCGGCGGCTTCTTTTGCCACGGTGCCCCGTCGATCGTCACCTGCTCCAGCCAGTCACGCACCGGCTGCTTGTCGAGGCTGGGCGGATTGCTTCCTTCGACGACACTGGCCTGCGGCCAGAAGCGCGACGAATCGGGTGTCAGCACCTCGTCCATCAGCGTCAGCGTGCCGTCCTGGTCGAGGCCGAACTCGAACTTGGTGTCGGCGATGACGATCCCGCGCGTCAATGCGAACGCCGCTGCATCGCTGTAGAGGCGGATCGCGATGGCGCGGATCTTCGCCGCGAGGTCGGTGCCGACGATGTCGCACGCGCGCGCAAAGTCGATGTTCTCGTCGTGGTCGCCCATCTCGGCCTTGGTCGCCGGGGTGAAGATCGGCGCCGGCAGCTTCGACGCGTTGCTGAGGCCCGGCGGCAGCAGCACGCCGCACACCGCGCCGCTCTCCTGGTATTCCTTCCAGCCGCTGCCCGCGAGATAGCCGCGCACGACCGCCTCGATCGGCAGCGGTTGCAACCGCTTGACGAGCATCGCCCGGCCGCGCACCTGCGCTCGCTCGCCCTCGTCGGCGACGACGCTCAGCGGATCCTCGCCGGTGAGATGGTTCGGCACCACGTTGGCGAGGCGCGCGAACCAGAGCAACGCCATCCGCGTCAGCACGCGCCCCTTGCCGGGAATCGGCTCGCGCATGACGACGTCGAACGCGCTCAGGCGGTCGCTCGCGACCATCAGGATGCGGTCCGCGCCGACCGCGTAGTTGTCGCGCACCTTGCCGCGCGCAATCAGCGGCAGCGAGCACAGATCGCTCTCGAAGAGCGGCGCGTCGTCGCGGGCGGGGGCGCTCACACCACGGTCTGGGCGAGCTCGCCCTGCGCGTAGCGGCGCGCGATGCGGTCGAGCGGCTGCGCGGCGATCTTCGCGGCCTGGCCTTCGCAGCCGAACTGCAGGTAGCGCTCGCGGCAAATCTTCCTGGCCGCCTCGCGCGCCGGCTTCAGGTAGTCGCGCGGGTCGAACTTCTCCGGGTTCTCGGCCATGTACTTGCGGATCGCGCCGGTCATCGCGAGGCGGATGTCGGTGTCGATGTTGATCTTGCGCACGCCGTGCTTGATCGCCTCCTGGATTTCCTCGACCGGAACGCCGTAGGTCTCCTTCAGGCTGCCGCCGTACTTGCGGATCTCGGCGAGCAGGTCCTGCGGCACGCTCGACGAGCCGTGCATCACGAGGTGCGTGTTCGGGATGCGGCGGTGGATCTCCTTGATGCGGTCGATCGCGAGGATGTCGCCGGTCGGCTTCCTGGTGAACTTGTAGGCGCCGTGGCTGGTCCCGATCGCGATCGCGAGCGCGTCGAGCTGCGTCTTCTTGACGAAGTCAGCGGCCTGCTCGGGGTCGGTGAGGAGCTGGTCGCGGGTCATCGTCGCCTCGGTGCCGTGGCCGTCTTCCTTGTCGCCGCGCATCGTCTCGAGCGAGCCGAGGCAGCCGAGCTCGCCCTCGACCGTGACGCCGCGCGCGTGCGCCAGGTCGACGACCTTGCGCGTGACGTCGACGTTGTAGTCGTACGAGGCGATCGTCTTGCCGTCGGCCTCAAGCGAGCCGTCCATCATCACCGACGAGAAGCCGAGGTCGATCGCTGTTCTGCACACGTCGGGGCTTTGCCCATGGTCCTGATGCATGACCAGCGGCACCTTCGGCCACGACTCGATCGCAGCCTGGATGAGGTGCTTGATGAAAGGCTCGCCGGCGTATTTGCGCGCGCCGGCGCTGGCCTGCAGGATGACCGGTGCGCCGACCTCGTCGGCGGCGCTCATGACCGCCTGCACCTGCTCCAGGTTGTTGACGTTGAAGGCCGGGATGCCGTAGCCGTTCTCGGCCGCGTGGTCGAGCAGCTGACGCATGGAGACGAGAGGCATGGCGCAGTCCTGGAGCAAGAGGGCGAAGACGACGAATTCTAGGAGGGCCTCGGCGCCGGCAGCCGTGCCCGCGATCCCGCGCACGGGCCTCGCCGAGACTTGGGCCAAGCGCGCAACGCCGTCGATCCTGAACGTTCCCGAGTTGTCGCCTCGCCGCCACTACCCCATCGGCCATGTGGACATTGCTTGGCAAGTTCGCGAATATCGGCGTTGCGGAAACGCCGGAGGAAGCATGCACGCAAAAGTTCCCGTCCTCACACGGTCCCGTCTGGCGGCAGCCGTTGCGCTCGCATGCATGGCGGGCACCGCCAGGGCCGAACTGCCCGGCGATTCCTTTTGGGGCGAGCTCTCATACTTCTATCCGACGATCAGCTCGACCGCGCGCCTGGACCTGCCGGGAACGAACCGCCCGGGCACGGTCATCAGCCTCGAAGACGAGCTCGATCTGGCCGATCGCAAGAGCGCACCCTACGTGCAGCTCGGGATGCGCGCATGGACCAACTGGCGTTTCGAATTCGAGTACTACCCGCTCAACCGCTCGGCCAGCAGGACGATCGGGCGCCAGATCGACTGGGGCGACGAGAGCTTCCCCGTCGGCGCGACGGTCAACTCCAAGTTCGACACGTCGGTCTACCGCCTCACCGCCGGCTACTCGTTCTACAAGACGACCGAGGCCGAAGCCGGCGTCGGCTTCGGCTTTCACGTCACCGATTTTGCCACCCGGCTCTCGGGGACGGGCACGGTCGGCGGCGGGACGGCGTCGTTCCAGAATGAAGGTCACGACGTGCTGGCGCCGTTGCCCACGATCGGCCTCTTCGGCACCTACAAGGTCTGGAACCAGGTGTCCCTGCGCGGACGCGTCGATTACCTCTCACTGAAGGTCGGGGACTACGACGGGCAGCTGACCAACGCGCTTGCGGCGCTGGATTGGCGCTTCACCAAGAACGTCGGCGCCGGCGTCGGCTTCCGCTACGTCAAGTACAACCTCAAGGTGACGAAGTCGAACTTCCACGGCGAAATCGACTACCGGTTTCAGGGCCCCACGTTCTTCATGAACGTCGGGTTCTAGCGCCCTCGGCGATCGCGGCGCCCGCGCCGCGACTCAGCCCTTCTTCAGCTCGGAGGGGCTGAGGACCTTCCACTTCTCGCCGATGTGGCAGAAATTGAAGTCGTTGGTCGCCTTGCGACCACGCGCCTCGTTCGAGACGCGGATCTTGCGGCACGGCGCTTTCTTCCACTCGAAGGTGCTGAGGACCTTGAGCTCGCCGTGACTCTGGGTCTTGGGATTTTCCCAGCGCACGACCTCATCGACCGCTGCCTCGTCGAGCGCCTTGTTCGACGCTTCGCCGAAGAGCCGCCGGTCTTCGTCGTCGAACACTTCGGCCGGCGTGCCCTTCAGCGTCCCGTACAACTGCGACTGCGCCGCAGCGGGAAATGCCGCCGCCACCAGACAAACGGCCAACATCGAGCGGCGAATCAGCATGGTGGGAACCCTCGCTTGACGGCCCAGCGCTATTTGACCGTGTAGCCCTTGCCTTCGAGGCACGCCTGGCGCGCCGCGCCATACGCCGCCTGTCCCGAACTCTGCACCTGCTGCTGTTGGGCTGCGGCTTGCTGCTGCTGCTGTGAATTCTGCCGCCGGCTTTGTCCTCTCGCGGTAGCAGCGCCGACGGCGGCGCCTGCGCTGGCATCGTCGGCGACGATCTCGCCGACCACCGCACCGCGGGCGGCCCCTCGCGCGCCGGCGCCCTTCGTCGACCCCGTGGCAGTGGTGTTGGTCGCGGGGGCGGCGGGCGCGGGCGGCGGCTTCGCCGGGTCGTACTTGCTTTGCTCGATCGCCCAGGTGTTGCAGGCGCCCTCGTCCTTTTTCTGTTGCTCCGGCGACTGACCCTTGGCCGGATACACGTATTGCGCCGCAATCGCGCCCGACGCAAGTATCACGCCCGCCGCCATCGCGAGCGAAGAGGCCAGACTGTGTTTGCCCATCGCGCTGCTCCTGTTGCGTTGATCCCCGTCAAGCAGGCGGCCACGGCCGGACCCTCGTCGAGGATGACAACGCTACCATCCTAGGTGCGCCCACGGGACAGCGGCAATTGGTCTTTGGTCCATCGCGTCATTCCCGTGACAACGATGCCGAGCAGCATCGCGTTTTCACGAGGCGAATTTGGATCCGTTGTCGGTCGTATGGTCCTTGGTCGCAGGCGCCTGTTTCACGTTGGGGCTCGTCTACCTGATGGCCTGGGTCAACCAGGTCGGCAAGCGCGAGCATCTCGCCTTCTTCGTCCTCGCCGCGTCGCTCGGTTGCCTGACGCTGTTCGAGCTCGCGATCATGCGCTCGGCTTCTCCGGAGGCCGCAGGACAGGCGATCCGCTGGGCGCATGTGCCCGGCGCGATGATGGTGATGTCGATCGTCGCCTTCCTGCAGCTCTATTTCGGCAGTCGCCGGCTCTGGCTCGGCTACCTCGCCTGCGCGCTGCGGCTGGCGGCGGTTGCCCTCAACTTCTACTTCGAGCCCAACCTCAACTTCAGCGCCATCAGCCATCTCGAGAGCATCACGGTGTGGGGCGAAACCGTTTTCGTGCCGGTCGGCGTGCCGAACCCCTGGGCCGTCGTCGGCAAGCTGAGCTCGCTCTTTCTCCTGCTGTTCGCGCTCGACGCGTCGCTGCACGAGTGGCGCAAGGGCGGAGCGATCGAACGACGGCGTGCGCTGCTGATCGGCGGAGGGTTCGTGCTGGTGGTCGTCATGGCGACCGGCACCAGCGTGTTCGTGCACCCCGGGCTCGTTCTCCCGATCTACGTGTTCAGCGTTCCGAGCCTGGTCCTGATGGCCGCGGTGGCCTTCGAGCTCGGCGCCGACATGGTGCGCGCGCTGCAGATGTCGGCGCGGCTGCAGCAGAGCGAGGCCGAGCTTCGACAAAGCGAGCGGCGCATGAAGCTGGCTGCCGATGCGGCGAGCGTCGGGGTCTGGGAATGGGACATGGGTCGCGATCGGGTCTGGGCCTCCGAGCGCGCGCTCGCGCTGTTCGGCATTGCCCCGCACGCCGATCTCGGCTTCAAGCGCTTCATCGAGGCGCTGCACATCGACCACCAGGCCAGCGCGCACGACACTGCTCAAGCGCTTCGCGCGCAGGGCGGAACGGTCGAGGAGCAGGTCCGGGTCGCCCTGCCTGACGGCACGAGCCGATGGCTGCTCACCCGCGGAAGCACCGAAACCGACGCATCGGGCCAACCGGCGTTGCTGCGCGGGGTGACGCTCGACATCACCGAACGCCACCGAGCCGAGCTCCGCTACCAGCGGGTCGTCGAGGAAGCCCCTTACGGGCTGCTCACCGCGGACACCGAAGGAGTGGTGGAGTTCGCCAATGCCAGCGCGGCTTCGATCTTCCGCTACTCGCGCGACGAGCTGGTCGGCCGCTCGCTGGAATCGCTGATGCCGGGCTGCCTGGGCGGGCCGCCCTGCCCCGACGTGGTCGACGCGAGGGCGCAGGAGGAGACGATGCCGCCGTTTCGCAGAAGCGTCGTCGGGCGGCGCAAGGACGGCAGCGAAGGCGCCCTCGAGGTCGGCTTGAATCACATCGACGGTCCCAATGGTGCGGTCTTGCTCGCCATGGTCGTCGACGTGAGCGCGCTGAAGACGGCGAACGAGCAGATCGAGGGCGATCGGGCGTTCCTGCGCAAGGTGATCGACACGGTCCCCGGGCTCTTCTTCGCCAAGGATCGCGAGGGACGCTTCACCCTCGTCAACCACGCGCTGGCCGACCTGTACCGTCTGCCGATGAGCGAGTTGCTGGGCAAGAGCGAGGCCGACGTGCACGCGAATCGGGAGGAGGTGCGCCGCATGCGCGCCGACGACCTCGACGTGATGGACAATCGAAGGCCACGTGTCATTGCCGAGGAGGCGATCACCGGGGCCGACGGCCAGGAGCGCTGGTGGACGACCGTCAAGGTCCCGATCGTCGACGCCTCGGGGCAAGCAGTCCAGGTGCTGGGTTCTTCGATCGACATCACCGCCCGCAAGCGCGCACAGCTCGAGGTCGAGCAGCAGCGCAACGAGCTGGAGCACCTGTCCCGGGTGACGATGCTGAGCGAGCTGTCGGGCTCGCTCACGCACGAGCTCAACCAGCCGCTTGCCGCCATCCTCAGCAACGCCCAGGCCGCGCAGCGCTTCCTCGCCGCGGCGAAGCCGAATCTCGAGGAAGTTCGCGAGGTGCTGCGCGACATCGTCAGCGACGACCGGCGCGCGGGAGAGGTGATCCGCGGGCTGCGGCTCATGCTCAAGCGCGGCGAGCTCCGCCACGAGGAGTTCGACGCCAACGATCTCGTTCGCGACGTGCTGAAGCTCGTTCGCGGCGACATCCTCAATGCCGGTGTGTACCTGACCGTCGACCTGGCTCCCGCACTGCCGCCGTTGAGCGGCGACCGGGTCCAGTTGCAGCAGGTGCTGCTCAATCTCATCGTCAACGGGTGCGAGGCGATGAGCTCCACAGCACCGCGCGATCGACGTCTCACGGTGACGACCCGGCCGGCCGGCAGCGAGGGCGTGCGGGTCGGCGTCGCCGACGAGGGCGTGGGCATCCCGGAAGGTGACCTCGAGCGCGTGTTCGAGCCGTTCTACACGACCAAGCCGCACGGCCTCGGCCTCGGCCTCTCGGTCTGCCGGCGGATCATCAACGCGCACGGCGGGCGTCT
>DASXXO010000462.1:0-4005 GCA_036503045.1 Caldimonas sp.
CTTCGCCTCGAGCGTCGGCAGGCCCTGGCAGGCGAGCCAGTGCCGCCAGCTCAGGAACTCGCTGCTCGCGCGGTCGTCGTCCTCCTCGAGCAAGGTGTGCTGGGCGAGGTCGGCCGGCGTCGCGAGTGGCGGCGCATGGCCTGTCTTGATCTGCTCCCAGAGGCTGCGGCTGACGGCAGGTGTCAGCGTCTCGTCGAAGAGATGGACGCCGCTCGCCGGCGCCTGCTGCGGGCTGCAGTAGCGCAACGCGAGGTCGAGCTCGGTGTCTTGCTCGAGATCGGCCAGCGCATCGTGGGCTGAGACGCGGATGTCGATGTCCGGATGGCTGCGCTGAAAGGCCTCGATGCGCGGCAGCAGCCAGAGCGAGCCGAACGAGGCAAAGGTCGTGACGCTGACACGCTTGCGCCCGCGCGCTCGGCGGATGCTTTGCACGCTCGCGTCGAGCTTGGCGAGCAGCGGCTCGACGGCGCGCAGCAGCGTCTGGCCGTCGGGCGCGATCTGGACGTGGCGCGTGCCGCGGACGAAGAGCTGCGCGCCGAGCTCGTCCTCGAGGCCCTTGATCTGGCGGCTCACGGCCGACTGGGTCACGTGCAGCTCTTCGGCCGCGGCGCCGAAGTTGAGCGTGCGGGCGACCGCCTCGAAGGCGCGCAGATTGGTCAGCGAGAGCGGCCTGCGGGATCGAATACTCATGATCTGGAAGCATCAATGAGGTACATCGGTTTCATTGGATTTCCCTGCGCCAGGCGACGATCATAGCGCCACGGTTTGGTAAGGAGATCAATGATGAATACGCAAGAAACACTGGTCGGTTCCGGTCGCCCGACGACGGCCCTGCGCATCCTTCGCGCCGGCAGCGTCCTGCCGCTCGGTTCGGCCGGGGGCAAGCTCGAAGTGCTTCACGGCCGGGTCTGGGTCACCCGCTCGGGCGACCCCGACGACCACTTCGTCGACTTCGGCCAGTCGGTCGTCATCCCGGCGTCGGGGCGGGTGCTGGTCGAAGCGCTCGGCGACGGACAGTCGGCGCTGGTCGCGTGGCGGCCGGGAACGATCGTCGAGCGCGTCGCCGCCGCGCTGCACGCCACGTTCGGCCGCTGCTGGGAGATCGTCGACGCACCGCATCGGATCGGCGCTGGCGCGCTCGCGGCGTTGCTCGCTCTCGTCGTCGGCGCGCTGCTGTTCGGCCCGCTCTCGGAGGCGCGCACGCGCGCACTCGCGACGCCTGCGTTTCTGCACAATGGCGGCGGCGCGCATCCGCGCGCCGGCGTCGATGCCGCGCCCGCATCGAGAGGAGCACGAGCCGATGCCAGCGCCGGTCCCCGCGAACGCGCTCGAGGCGCAGCGCAGGAAGCTGGTCGCGGCGCGGCAGGCGCTGCCTGACCGGCTCGAGCGCTCGGTCCGGCTCCAGGAAAACCTGCGCGCGTGGCTGGTCGGCCGGCGCGAGCGGTCGATCGGCGCCTACTGGCCGATCAAGGGCGAGTTCGATCCGCTGCCGGCGCTTTACCGCTGGAGCGAAGGCGGCGTCGACGGCAGCCCGCGCACGATCGGCCTGCCGGTCGCCGACCGCGCCACGAACTCGCTGCGCTTCCACGTCTGGTATCCCGGCTGCGAGACCGAGCTCGATGCGTACGACATCCCCAAGCCGAAAGGCACCGAGGAGTTCCTGCCCGAACTGCTCGTCGTTCCCTGCCTCGGCTTCGGGGCGGGAGGCGTGCGCCTCGGCTACGGCGGCGGCTTCTTCGACCGCACGCTGCGTGCGCTCACGCCGCATCCGGTGACCGTCGGCGTGAGCTTCACGCACGGCTTCCTGCCGATGCTGCGTGCGTCGCCCGACGACCTGCCGCTCGACGCGCTGATCACCGAAGACGGCGTCATGTGGCAGCGGCCCTGAGCGGCGTAAGCACTGCGGCAGGCAGCGCGGCGGCTGCGCAGGTGTCTCAGCGGGCCGCGAGACGCCGGCAGATCTCGAGCGCGAGCGACGACTGGTTGAGCGTGTAGAAGTGAATGCCGGGCGCGCCGCCCTCGATCAGGCGCTGCGAAAGCCGGGTGACGACGTCGAGGCCGAACGCGCGGATCGACGCCGCATCGTCCATGAAGCCTTCCATCTTGAGCGCGATCCAGCGCGGGATCTCGATCCCGTCGCGCGCCGCGAACTGGGCGATCCGCGCGTAGTTGTGGAACGGCATGATGCCGGGAACGATCGGCACTTCGACGCCGAGCGCGCGCACCTCGTCGACGAAGTGGAAGTAGGCGTCGGGGTTGAAGAAGAACTGCGTGATCGCCGAATTTGCGCCGGCCTTCACCTTGGCGGCGAAGTGCTGCAGGTCGCGCTTCGCGTAACGCTGCTGCGGGTGGTACTCGGGGTAGGCGGCGACCTCGATGAACCAGTCCTGCCCTTGGGTCTCGCGGATGAAGGCGATCAGCTCGCTGGCGAAGCGGAATTCGCCCGCCGTCGCGGTGCCGCTCGGCAGGTCGCCGCGCAGCGCGACGAGGCGGCCGATCTTCTGCGCCCGGTAGGTCGCGAGGATCTCCGAGATGCCTTCCCTGGTCGAGCCGACGCACGAGAGGTGCGGCGCCGCTTCCTGGCCGAGCGCGGCGATGTCGCACACGGTGGCGAGCGTCTTGTCGCGCGTCGACCCGCCGGCGCCGTAGGTCACGCTGAAGAACTCGGGGCTCGCGGTGGCGAGCTCGGCGACGACCGTCTTCAGCTTCTCGCTGCCGACCGGCGTGTTCGGCGGGAAGAACTCGAAGCTGACCGGCACCGGCACCTGGATCGTCGTCACGCTTTGCCTCGCGCGCGCAGGAAGAACTCGCGGTTGCCGTCGCCGCCAGAGGTGGCGCTGGCGAACCAGTCGAGCGCGGCCAGCCCGTTGTCGGCGCAGGCGTCGCGCAGCCGCCGCTCGACGCGCGCATGCGCCGCGGCCGACTTCACCAGGCCGCCCTTGCCGATGTCGGCCGGCTGCAGCTCGAACTGGGGCTTCACCAGCAGCAGGAGCTCGCCTGCGGCGAGCGGCGCGAGCGCCGGCAGCACCAGCGCGAGCGAGATGAACGAGAGGTCGCCGACGACCAGATCGAAGTGGCCGATCGGCAACATGCCGGCCACGAGATGGCGCGCGTTGACGCCTTCGAGCGCGGTCACCCGCGGGTCGGTGGCGATGCGCGGATGCAGCTGCCGGTGGCCGACGTCGACGCCGACGACGCGCGCCGCGCCGCGCGCCAGCAGCACGTCAGTGAACCCCCCGGTGCCCTGGCCGACGTCGAGGCAGGTCATGCCGCGCACGTCGATCGCGCAGTGCGCGAGCGCGCCGTCGAGCTTCAGCCCACCGCGCGAGACGAAGCGGAGCTCGGCGTCGTCGACGACCTCGAGCTCGGCCGCCTCCGGCAGCTCTTCGCCGGCTTTCTTCGGCACCGCCCAGCCGTGCGCGCTGCGCCAGCGCACGCCGCCGCGCTCGATCAGGCGCTGCGCCGCCGAGCGGCTCGGCGCGACGCCGCGCTGCACCAGCAACTGGTCGGCACGCATGGCCTCGCCCGGCTCGACGCTCAGTAGCGGTAGGTGTCCGGCTTGTACGGACCCTGCTTCGGCACGCCGATGTAGGCCGCCTGCTCGTCGCTCAGCTCGGTCAGCATCGCGCCGACCTTCTTCAGGTGCAGCCGCGCGACCTTCTCGTCGAGGTGCTTGGGCAACACGTAGACCTTGCCGACTTCGTAGTAGTCGCGGTGCGTGAAGAGCTCGATCTGCGCGATCGTCTGGTTGGCAAAGCTCGACGACATCACGAAGCTCGGGTGGCCGGTGCCGCAGCCGAGGTTCACGAGCCTGCCCTTCGCGAGCAGGATGATCCTCTTGCCGGACTTGGAGCCTTCGGCCGGGAAGATCACGTGGTCGACCTGCGGCTTGATCTCCTCCCACTCGTACTTCTCGATCGACGCGATGTCGATCTCGTTGTCGAAGTGGCCGATGTTGCAGACGATCGCCTGGTCCTTCATCGCCGCCATGTGCTCGTGGCGGAT
>DASXXO010000463.1:0-5117 GCA_036503045.1 Caldimonas sp.
CGGCTTCGCACCGGCCCGGTGTGACGATGTTCAAGAAGATCCTGATCGCCAACCGGGGCGAGATCGCCCTGCGCATCCAGCGCGCCTGCCGAGAGCTGGGAGTCAAGTCGGTGGTCGTCTATTCCGAGGCCGACCGGGACGCGAAGTACGTCAAGCTCGCCGACGAGGCGGTCTGCATCGGCCCGGCGCCGTCGGCGCAGAGCTACCTCAACATGCCCGCGATCATCGCGACCGCCGAGGTGACCGACGCGGAGGCGATCCACCCGGGGTACGGCTTTCTCGCCGAGAGCGCCGACTTCGCCGAGCGGGTCGAGCGCAGCGGCTTCACCTTCATCGGCCCGACCCCCGAGGCGATCCGCGTCATGGGCGACAAGGTCTCGGCCAAGCAGGCGATGATCAAGTCGGGCGTGCCGTGCGTGCCCGGCTCGGAAGGCGCGCTCCCCGACGATCCCAAGGAGGCGATCAAGGCTGCGCGCGCGATCGGCTATCCGGTGATCATCAAGGCCGCGGGCGGCGGCGGTGGGCGCGGCATGCGCGTCGTCCACACCGAGGCGGCGCTCGTCTCGGCGGTACAGATGACGCGCGCCGAAGCCGGCGCGGCGTTCGGCAACCCGGCGGTCTACATGGAGAAGTTCCTCCAGAACCCGCGCCACATCGAGATCCAGGTGCTCGCCGACACGCACAAGAACGCGGTCTGGCTCGGCGAGCGCGACTGCTCGATGCAACGACGCCACCAGAAGATCATCGAGGAAGCGCCCGCTCCCGGGATCCAGCGCCGCGTGATCGAGAAGGTCGGTGAGCGCTGCGTCGCCGCGTGCAAGAAGATCGGCTACCGCGGCGCCGGGACGTTCGAGTTCCTCTACGAGGGCGGCGAGTTCTTCTTCATCGAGATGAACACGCGCGTCCAGGTCGAGCACCCGGTGACGGAGTGGGTGACCGGGATCGACATCGTGCAGATGCAGATCCGGATCGCCGCCGGCGAGAAGCTGCCCTACGTGCAGCGCGCGATCGTCTGCCGCGGCCACGCGATCGAGTGCCGCATCAATGCCGAGGACCCGTTCAAGTTCACGCCGTCGCCGGGCCGGGTGACGATGTGGCATCCGCCCGGCGGGCCGGGCGTACGGGTCGACTCGCACGCCTACACGAACTACGTCGTCCCGCCCAACTACGACTCGATGATCGGCAAGATCATCGTCCACGGCGACAGCCGCGAGCAGGCGCTGGCGCGGATGCGGACGGCGCTCTCGGAGACGGTCGTCGAAGGCATCCAGACCAACATCCCGCTGCACCGCGAGCTGATGGTCGACGCCAAATTCGTCGAAGGCGGGACGAGCATCCATTACCTGGAAGGCTGGCTCGACCAACACAAGCGCTGAGGGCGAGCATGCACGCCCTCGCGCTCCTCGTTCCATCGACCGCCGTCGACTGGGTGAGCGACGTCCTCGCGCACGAGCTCGACGCGCTCTCGGTCTCGGTCGAAGACGCCGACGCGGGCAGCGATGCCGAGCAACCGGTCTTCGACGAACCCGGCGTCGCCGCCGCCTCCGGATGGCGGCGCGCGCGCATCAGCGCGCTCTTCGCCGACGATGCCGGCGCGACCGCAGCAGCGGCCGCGGTCGTCGCAGCCGACGCTGCGCTGCACGTCGTCTCGATCGCGTCCGTCGAAGAGCAGGACTGGGTTCGTCTGACCCAGGCGCAGTTCGGCCCGTACCGGATCACCGACGACTTCTGGGTCGTGCCGACCTGGAGCGCTGTCCCGCCGGATGCGCGCCACGTCATCCGCCTCGACCCGGGACGCGCGTTCGGCACCGGCACGCATCCGACGACGCGCATGTGCCTGCGTTGGATCGCGAGGCACGGCGATGAGAGCGGCGTCACTTGGACGCGCGCTGTCGACTACGGCTGCGGCTCTGGCGTGCTCGCGATCGCCGCGGCCCGCTTCGGTGCGCGCGCGATCGATGCGGTCGACGTCGACCCGGCGGCGATCGAGACGACGCGCGCGAACGCGCTCGCGAACGGCGTCGCGCTGCGCGCCGGAATGCCGAACGAAATCTCCGGCCGATATCAGCTGGTCCTCGCCAACATCCTGGCCGCGCCGCTGAAGCTGCTCGCGCCGCTGCTGTCTTCGCTCGTCGACGACCGCGGCGCGCTGGTCCTCGCGGGCGTTCTCGATCGCCAGGTCGACGAGCTCTGCGCGGCCTACGCTCCCTGGCTCGCGCTCGAGGCGAGCGCGCACGAGGAAGGCTGGGCGCTGCTGGTCGGAAGGGCGCCCGGCGGGTCGCGCATGGCATGATTTGGCGATGAGTCTGGCGACGCGCTGCACCTCTTGCGGGACGGCGTTTCGAGTCGTCCAGGACCAGCTCAAGGTGTCCGAAGGCTGGGTCCGTTGCGGCCGCTGCAACGAAGTCTTCAACGCGCTCGAGGGGTTGTTCGACCTCGGCCGCGACGTGCCTTCGGACTGGGGCGAGCGCAGCGAGCCGCTCGCCAGCACGGCGCCGCCCGCCGCCCACTCCGACTCCGCGTGGGAGCAGACGTTGCGCGCGGCACCTCCTTCCCAGAGCGCGGGCAGCGCCTCGGCGGCCGAGCCGTCGTCGCGTACCGGGTCTGCGGCGAAATCGTCGTCGCATGCCGCGCCGCCAGCCGAGCGGCTCGCGCGTTCGCGTGGCGAACCTGCGCCGCGCCATGCGCCCGCCGCAGAGGCCGACGACGATCCGGTTGCCGCTGACGAAGGGCCGACCACCGACCTCGGCGAGCTGCTCGCTGACCCCATCGACGCGCACTTGTTCGGCCCGCGCAAGCGCCAGGAGGCCGCGCCGAAGCCGGCCGGCGAGCTCGATCGGCGCGATCGCGTCGAGTTCTCGGATGCGCGGTTCGACTCCGATCTGTTCGCCGACAACGCCTCGGTTCCCGATACCGAACTGGTCGTCCTGCCGGCGACCGACGCCGGCGCGTTGCCGCTCGAGAGCTCGGCGCGGCCCGAATTCGTGCGCCGCGCCGACCGCAGCGCACGCTGGCAAAGCGGCCCCGCGCGCACCGCGCTCGGCTTGGTCGCCTTGCTCGCCGCAGCCGTACTCGCCTTGCAGATCGCGAATCACTGGCGCGACACGATCGCCGCGCGCTGGCCCGGCCTGCGCGCGCCGCTCGTCGCCTGGTGCCGACTCGCTCAGTGCCGGATCGAGGCGCCGCGCCAGATCGAGGACGTCCTCGTCGACAGCACGGCGCTGACGCGCGCAACCACGCCCGACGCATTCATCCTCTCGGTCACGCTGAAGAGCCGCAGCGCGCTCCCGCTCGGGACGCCGTCGCTTGACCTGACGCTCACCGACGCGACCGGTCGCCTGGTCGCGCGCCGGGCGCTCTCGCCACGCGAGCTGAACGCCGCCGACGTGTTGTCCCCGCACAGCGAAACCGCGCTGCAGGTGCAGCTCACCGCAGACGCCGCCCAGGTCGTCGGCTACACGGTCGAGATCTTCTACCCCTGAACTCGCGCGGCGCCACCGCGCACTCTTTCCCCGGAGAACGCATGTCAGCTCTCGTCTGTGGATCGCTCGCCTTCGACAGCATCGCCAATTTCAGCGGGCGCTTCGCCGACCAGATCCTGCCCAACCAGCTGCACCTGCTGAACGTCTCGTTCCTCGTGCCGACGCTGCGCCGCGAATTCGGCGGCTGCGCGGGCAACATCGCCTACAACCTGGCGGCGCTCGGCGGCGAGCCGGTAGTCGTCGCCACGGTCGGCATCGACGGCGACGACTACGTCGCACGCCTGCGCTCGTGGGGCGCGACGACGGCGCACGTGCGAACCGTTGCAGACGCGTACACGGCGCAGGCCTTCATCATCACCGACCGCGACAACAACCAGATCACCGCGTTCCATCCGGGTGCGATGCAGTGGGCGCACGAAACCGCGCTGCCGCCCGGCGACTCGTTCCGGATCGCGATCATCGCGCCCGACGGGCGCGAGGCGATGCTCGAGCATGCCAAGCAGCTAGCGGCGGCCGGCATCCCGTTCATCTTCGATCCCGGACAGGGGCTGCCGATGTTCGACGGCGCGGAGCTGCGCTCCTTCGTCGATCGCGCGAGCTGGGTCGCGGTCAACGACTACGAGGCGCAGATGCTCGCAGAGCGCAGCGGGCGATCGATCGAGGCGATGTCACGCTCGCATCTGCGCGGCATCGTCGTCACGCTCGGGGCGCACGGTTGCGAGCTGTGGCAGCAGGGCGAGAAGACGACCGTACCGGGCGTGGTGGCGAGCGAGATCGTCGACCCGACCGGCTGCGGCGACGCCTTTCGCAGCGCGCTCCTGTTCGGCCTTGAGCGCGGCTGGCCGCTCGCCGACTGCGCGCGCCTCGGCAACCGCCTCGGAGCGCTCAAGATCGCGAGCCGCGGCGGCCAGAATCATGTGCTGGATCGCACGTTTGCCGCCGGCTGACCCGCCCGCTGCTCAAGTTTCGCGAGGCTCCGGCCGAAGTCGATCCTCATGGACATACGTCAGGCAGGCATGCTCGCGGTGGCGATTCCGATCGCGATCGCGGTCGCGTCCACGGTCATGTGGGCGGGGTGCCGCTGGTGGTATGGCCGGCAACTCGCTGCCGCCACGCACCGGCTGCAGAAGAGCGAGAAGTCGCGTCAGTTCTCGCAGCAGCAGACCGCGCAGGCGCGCCAGCAGATCGGCCTGCTCAAGGCCGAGTTGGAGGCGAACCAGCACGCCGCGGCAGAGCTCGATGCGGCCAAGCGCCGCGCCGCGAAGCTCGAAGAGGCGATTTACGCCGCGCGGGCGCCCGAACCCGAGGCCCGCATGCCGGTCGTCTCGGCGCAGGCGCACGGCTTCGCCGATACCCAGATCCTTCCGGACTAGACAACGCTCGACGCGGCCAAGCGCCGCGCCGCGAAGCTCGAAGAGGCGATCTACGCCGCGCGGGCGCCCGAACCCGAGGCCCGCGAGCCGGTCGTCGCGGCGCAGGCGCACGGCTTCGCCGATACCCGGATCCTTCCGGACTAGAAAATGCTCGACGCGGCCAAGCGCCGCGCCGCGAAGCTCGAAGAGGCGATCTACGCCGCGCGGTGCGCCCGAACCCGTGGCCCGCATGCCGGTCGTCTCGGCGCAGGCGCACGGCTTC
>DASXXO010000464.1:0-14076 GCA_036503045.1 Caldimonas sp.
TTCAACCAGAAGGTGCGCAACGCGGACGCCGCCGGCAAGAAGCTCACCAACCCGTTTTCGCTGACCCCGGACGCACCCGAGCCGCTCTCGACGCTGCCGATGATCGTGGTGATCATCGACGAACTGGCCGACCTGATGATGGTCGTCGGCAAGAAGATCGAGGAGCTGATCGCGCGCCTGGCGCAGAAGGCCCGTGCCTCGGGCGTGCACCTGATCCTGGCGACGCAGCGGCCGAGCGTGGACGTCATCACCGGCCTGATCAAGGCCAACATCCCGACCCGGCTCTCGTTCCAGGTCTCGAGCAAGATCGACTCGCGCACGATCCTCGACCAGATGGGCGCCGAGGCGCTGCTCGGGATGGGCGACATGCTCTACCTGCCTTCGGGCAGCGGCATGCCGATCCGCGTCCATGGCGCGTTCGTCAGCGACGACGAGGTGCATCGCGTCGTCGCCTACCTGAAGAGCCAGGGCGAGCCGAACTACATCGACGGCATCCTCGAAGGCGGGACGCTCGACGGCGAATCCGGCGACGGCGCCGCCGAGGCGGGGGCGGGCGGCGAGAGCGACCCGATGTACGACCAGGCGGTGGCGATCGTCCTGCAGCACCGGCGCGCGTCGATCTCGCTCGTCCAGCGGCACTTGCGCATCGGCTACAACCGGGCGGCCCGCCTGCTGGAACAAATGGAGAAATCCGGCCTCGTAACCGCCATGGCGTCGAACGGCAACCGCGACATCCTCGTCCCGGCGCGGGCCGAATGAAGCGCGTCCTCGCGCTCGCCGCGGCGCTCGCGTTCTCGCTCGCGGCGCGCGCCGATCCGGTCGAGACGCTGCGCGCGTTCGTGCGCGACGTGAAGAGCGGCCGCGCCACCTTCACGCAGACCGTCACCTCGCCCGACGGCGTCAAGAAGAAGACCTCGTCGGGAAGCTTCGAGTTCGCGCGCCCGAACCGCTTCCGCTTCGCCTACCAAAAGCCGTTCGAGCAGACGATCGTCGGCGACGGCGAGAAGGTCTGGATCTACGACGCCGACCTGAACCAGGTCAGCTCGCGCAAGCTCGGCCAGGCGCTCGGCGCGACCCCCGCCGCGCTTCTCGCAGGCGGCTCGCTCGAGCGCGATTTCGAGCTCGCGAACCTGCCGCCGAAGGACGGCCTCGAGTGGGCCGAGGCGAAGCCGAAGGCGAAGGACGGCGCATTTGAGTCGGTGCGGGTCGGCTTCCAGGGGAGCGACCTCGCGGCGCTCGAGATCGTCGACAGCTTCGGCCAGCGCTCGTTGCTGCGCTTCAACGCCTTTGCTGCCAACGTGCCGGTCACGCCGGAGACGTTCCGCTTCACGGTCCCGGCCGGAGCGGACGTCATCGAGCAGTAGATCGCCCGGCGCCGATCGCCTCGCGCAGCGCGCCGATCTCCTTCCACAACTTCGAGTCGGCCCCGAGGTCGAGCGCCCGTGCGTCGCTGTCGGCCTCCGCGAGCGATGCCTGCGCACGCGCAAGATCTCCAGCGGCGAGCTCCAGCCGTCCGCGCAGGCACAGCAGGCTCGCCAGCTCGAGCTTCTCGTCGACCGCGCGCAGTTGCGCTTCGCCCTCGGCGAGAAGGGCACGCGCTTCGTCGAGCCGTCCTTGCTGCGTCAGCAAGGCGCCGAGCTGGCCGAGCACCACGCCGGCGTAGCGGCGATTGCCGACCGCGCGGTGGATTTGAGAGCGCCTGGTCGTAGTGCGTCCGGGCGTGCTCGATCCGGCCCTGCTCGCGTTCGAGCGCGCCGAGCATGCCGAGAACGACGCCTTCGCCGCGGCGGTTGCCCGCTTCGCGAGTGATCGCCAGCGCCGCGCCGAGCTTGCTGCGCGCTTCGTCGACCCGTCCCTGGCTCTGGTCCAGCAAGCCGAGATTGATGAGCACGTTGCCTTCCTCGACGCGCTCCCCGGTGTCGCGGTGGACCGCGAGCGCCGCCTCGCATTGCTCTCGTCCGATCGCGAGGCGTCCCTGCTCCATGTTCAGCGATCCGAGGTTGCCGAGCACGAGCCCCTCCTGCCGGCGATCGCCGAGCTCGCGGCTGAGCGCGAGCGCGTTCTCGAATTGCCTGCGCGCCTCCTCGAAGCGGCCTTGCTCGGCGTGGACGATCGCCAGGCTGTTCACCGCCTTGGCTTCGGCGTCGGCGTTGCCGAGCTCGCGGTCGATCGCGATCGCACGCTCGTAGGTCGCGAGCGCTTCCTGCATCGCCCCGGTCTGGCGCTGCACGATGCCGAGCTCGGCGAGCGCGACGCCGTCGGCCTCGCCGAGCGCGTCGTGCAGCGCGAGCGCCCGTTCCGCGTGGCGGCGTGCTTCGTCCATGCGGCCTTGCTGCCGTTCGGCGTTGGCGAGCCGCGTGAGCACGTCGGCTTCGCAGGCCGGATCGTTCGCCGCTTGCGCGAGCTCCAGCGCGCGCGCGATCACGGCGCTGGCGTGCTCGAGGCGACCCGCCGCGATGGCCGCGCGGCCGGCCACCGTCAATGCTGCCGCGCGCAGGGAAGGTTCGATCTCCCGCAGCGTGTCGACCTCCGCGCCGAGGCCGATCACCAGGTCGAAGGGGCCCTGCGTCATCAGCGCCTCCCAGGCCGCGCGCAACGTCGCGACGGCGATCTCGCCGTGCCCGTGCGCGACGGCACGCCTGCACGCGGTCCCGAGGTTGCCGAGCTCGAGCGTCAAGGCGCGCCGGCGCGCGCCGCCGTCGCGCCGGTAGAGCGACTGCAAGCGGTCGTCGGAACCGAGGCGGGCGAAGTGCCGGCCATGGCGTTCCTCGGCGGCGCGTTGCGCGCCGGCGCCGCTCGCGGCGAGCTTCTCGCCCGCGTACTCGTGAATGGTCAGGTACATGCCGAAGTAGGGCTCCTCGAGCTCGTGCCGCACCATTTCCACCGGCACCCAGGTGCGCAACAGGCTCTTGTCGACGAGCACCTCGACGGCGTCGACGATCGAAGGCGCGTCCGGCCATGGCGAGAGGTCGAGCACCGCCTCGGCGGCATCGAGCGTGAAGCCGCCTTCGAAGACCGAGCACTGCGCGAGCGCCGCCTGCTCCCAGGGCAGCAGCAGGTTCCACGACCAGTCGATCGCGTTCCTCAGCGTCGCCTGGCGGTCGGCGGCGCTGCGTGCGCCGGCGAGCAGCGCGAAGCGGTCGCTCAGCCGCTCGAGCAGTCGTGCCGGCGACATCACGCGGATGCGCGCCGCCGCCAGCTCGATCGCGAGCGGCAGGCCGTCGAGCAGCGCGACGATCCGCCGGACGAGCGCCCGGTTCGCCGGCGTGACCGCGAAGTCGGGTCGTTGCGTGCGCGCGCGCAACGCGAACAGCTCGACCCCTTCGGCGTCGATCGAAAGCGGCTCGAGCGCCAGCACGTCCTCGCCGGCGACGCGCAGCCGCTCGCGGCTCGTGATGAGGAACGCGGCGTCGGGGGCGCGGTCGAGCCAGCGCCCGACGCTCGCTTCGGCGTGCTGGACGATCTGCTCGAAGTTGTCGAGGATGACGAGGCAGCGGCCGCGCGTCGCGATGGCGTGGCCGAGCTGTACGCCGGGGTCGCCCTTGCCGAGCGGCACCTCGAGGGCGGCGGCGACGACGAAGAGTGCGCCCTCGAGCGTGCGTGCGTCGGACAGGTCGCAGAAGTAGACGCCGCCCGGCCAGTCGCCGAGCCAGTTCCAGGCGTAGCGCCGGACCAGCCGAGTCTTGCCGGTGCCGCCAGGGCCGAGGACGGTGAGAAGGCGCGCCCCGGCGTCGAGCCGCGCGGCCATGGCGGTCAGATCAGCGGCTCGCCCGACGAAGGCGTCGCGCTCCGGCGGCAGGTTGTGGCGCACCTCGCGGACCGGCCGCCAGCCGTCGTCGGAGCGGACGACGCGGACCGCTTTCTCGGTGTCCGCGGGAGGCATGAACGTCGAGCGATCGCGGACGCCGATCTCGAAGATCTCGATCGGCTCGGCGATTCCCTTCAGCCGATAGTGGCCATGGGCCTCGATCGTCGCCGCCTCGGCGAGGGCGTCGCCGAGCGCGCTGCGTGCCGCTTGCGTCAGCAGAGTCTGGCCGCCGCGCGCGAGCGACATCACGCGTGCGGCGAGTGGCTTCGCGATCCCTTCGACCTCGATCGCCTTGGCGCCGCGCGCAACCTCGTCGGCAGCGTTCTCGCGCAGCGTCACCGGGCCGACGTGCAGGCCGGCACGCGCACGCAGATCGAGCGCGCCGAGCGCGCCGTGGTAGTCGATCGCGAACGCGGCCGCGTGCACGGCGTCGTCGAACAACAGGAAGAAGCCGTCGCTGTGATCGATCTCGCGGCCGCCATGCCGCGCCAGAAGAGCACGGGCGCCGCGGTCGTGCTCGGCGAGCACGTTCGCTGCGCGCGCGTCGCCCAGGCGCTCGACGACCGCCGTGCTGTCGACCAGGTCGGTGAAGAGAAGCGCGTGCGCGTCCACGGGATCGTCTCCGGGATCAGGGTCGCGCCCGCAGTATGTGCCCTTGGGCTGCTGCGTGACCGGCGCAGAGACGCCGCACGGACGCGGCGGATCGACGCTCGCGAGGGCGCCGCTAGTCCGCGCGCGAAGCAACCAGCACCGCGTTCGTTCCGCCGAACGCGAACGAGCTCGACATCGCATGGCGCAAGCCCGGTGCGGCGCGCGCTGCTCCCATCACCAGATCGAGTGCGAACGCCGGATCGACCGCCGACGTGTTCGCGGTGGGCGGCAGGCGCTTTGCCGCCAGTGCACACGCAGTCGCGAGCAGCTCGACTGCGCCGCCCGCGCCGAGCAGGTGGCCGTGGATGGCCTTCGTCGACGTCACCGGCACGCCGCCGGGACCGAACACGGACGCGAGCGCCGCCGCCTCGGTGGCGTCGCCGGCGAGCGTCGCCGTGCCGTGCGCATTGACGTGGCCGATCGCGCCCGGGTCGACGCCGGCGTCGGCGAGCGCGGCGCGCATCGCGCGCGCCTGGCCCGCGGCGTCCGGGTTGGTGATGTGGACGCCGTCGCAATTGGTCGCGTAGCCGGCCAGCTGCCACGCCGGCGCCCGGCCGCGCGCGCGCGCGTGCTCGACCGATTCGAGGACGAACGCCGCCGCCGCCTCGCCGAGCGCGAAGCCGGCGCGATCGGCGGCGAACGGGCGGCATGCGCAGCGCGCAGCCTCGTCGTTGCCCCTGGTCACGGGCGCGAGCACGCGCATCGCCTGCCAGCTCGCGACGACACCCGGGGTCAGCAGCGATTCGCTGCCGCCGACGATGGCGACATCGATCCAGCCGGCGCGGATCGCGCGCATCGCTTCGCCGATCGCAACCGCCGACGACGCGCACGCGCACGCGTAGGTGAGCGCGGCGCCGCGCGCGCCGAAGCGCAGTGCGAGCTCGGCGGTCGGCGCGTTCGGCATCGTCGTGACGACGCTCGTCGGCCGCATGCGCCGTCGCTCGGCGTAGACGATCCGGCAGGTCGTCTCGAAGGTCGACGCGCCGCCCATGCCGCTGCCCCAGAAGATGCCGAGGCGCTCCGGGTCAACGGCGCCGGCGGCGAGGCCGGCGCGGTGCGCGGCCTCGTCGGCGGCGACCAGCGCCATCGCCGTCGCGCGGTCGAGCGGCAGTCGTGACGGCGCGACGACCGCAGTCGCGTCGAAATCGGCCGCGGCGACGGGAACCGCCGGGACCTCGATGCCCGGCAGGTCGACGACGTGCGCGCGCACCGCCGAGCGGCCCGCAAAAACGGCGCTCTCGAACGCTTCGACGCCGACGCCGATCGCGCTGACGACGCCGCTGCCGCAGACCGCGACCGGCGCGCCCGCGGGGCGGCTAGCCGCTGACGACATCTGCGCTCGCCTTCGCGACGACCGCCTCGTCGAGCAGGGTCGCGAGCTGCTCGAGCGTGATGCCCGCCTGGCGCGGGTCGAGCCGATCCTCGGGGATGCGCACGGCGAAGCGATCCTCGACCGCGAACACGAACTCCATCAGCGCAAGCGAATCGAGGCCGAGCTGGTCGAGCGTCGTCTGCGGCCGGAGCTGCACCGGGTCGACCTTGAAGCTCTCGACCAGGACCGAGGCGACGGTGGCAAAGGTCGAAGGCTGCATGCGTTGGGCGAGGGAGGTGGCGGCCGTCCATCTTATGTCCCCCGGCGCCGGCGCCGGCCGCGCGGCAGAATCGGACCGGCCTTTTCGCCCCGCTTGACACGTGCCGCAGACCTCGCTCGAACTCGGCTTCGCCGATGCCGCCGCCGCCCCGCTCGCCGAGCGGCTGCGGCCGAAGACGCTCGACGAGGTGATCGGCCAGCGCCATCTGCTCGGTGCGGGCAAGCCCTTGCGCGTCGCCTTCGAGTCGGGGCGGCTGCACTCGATGATCCTGTGGGGACCTCCGGGGGTCGGCAAGACGACGCTGGCACGCCTGATGGCCGACGCGTTCGATGCCCAGTTCATCGCCATGTCGGCGGTGCTCGGCGGGGTCAAGGACATCCGCGAAGCCGTCGAGCGCGCGCAGGCAGCACGCACCACGGGACGTCCGACCGTCGTCTTCGTCGACGAGGTCCATCGCTTCAACAAGAGCCAGCAGGACGCGTTCCTACCGCACGTCGAATCGGGGCTCTTCACCTTCATCGGCGCGACCACCGAGAACCCATCGTTCGAGGTCAACTCGGCGCTCCTCTCGCGCGCCACGGTGCACGTGCTGAAGCCGCTCGACGATGAAGACCTGACGGCCTTGCTCGCGCGCGCGCAGGCGCTGCTCGCTGCGCCGCCGCTCGCCGACGCCGCGCGCGATCGCCTGATCGGCTATGCCGACGGCGACGCGCGACGCCTGCTCAATGCCTACGAGAACCTGGTCGCCACGGTGCGCACGCAGCGGCCGGCGACGGGCGCATCGCCGGGGACAGTCGATGCCGCCATCGACGAGCGCACCCTCGAGCACGCGCTCGGCGAGCAGTTGCGCCGCTACGACAAGGGAGGCGAGCAGTTCTACGACACGATCTCGGCGCTGCACAAGGCGGTGCGGGGCAGCGATCCCGACGCGTCGCTCTACTGGTTCGTCCGCATGATCGACGGCGGCGTCGACCCGCGCTACGCGGCACGCCGCCTGGTGCGGATGGCGAGCGAGGATATCGGCCTCGCCGACCCCCGCGCGCTCCGCCTCGCGCTCGACGCCGCCGAAACCTACGAGCGGCTCGGCTCGCCCGAAGGCGAGCTCGCGCTCGCCGAGGCGGTCGTCTACCTCGCGATGGCGCCGAAGAGCAACGCGGTCTACGCGGCCTACAACGCGGCGCGCGCGTTCATCCAGGGCGATCGCACCCGGCCCGTTCCTCTGCGCCTGCGCAACGCGCCGACCGCGCTGATGAAGGGGCTCGACTACGGCAAGGGTTACCGCTACGCCCACGACGAGCAGGGCGCCTTTGCCGCGGGCGAGCGCTACTGGCCCGACGACATGGAAGCGCAGTCGTTCTACCGGCCGGTGCAGCGCGGCCTCGAGATCTCGATCGGTGAGCGGTTGGCGGAATTGCGTCGGTTGAACGAGGAGGCGAAGCGTCGATCGGGGTGAGAGCGAGCGCGCCTTGCGCCCTCCGGTACCGCGTGGGGAAGCCCTAGAACCCGCGCTTCAGTCGCGTAGGAGATCGCGCGAACACCGCATCCGGGACGAAGAAGTCCGCCTGCAGCGGCCCCTCGCGGCCGCTTGGCGCATAGCGGGAGAAGTCGGCGACGCCCTCGGCACGCAGGACTTCCTCGTCGATGAAGAAGTTGCCCGTGCACTCGCGCGCCGGCCGGGACAGGATCGCGTAGGCGGCGTCGGCCATGATCTCGGGGCTGCGGCATTCGGCGGCCATCGCGTCGCCGCCGAGGGCAAAGCGGACGGCGGCGGTGTCGATGGCGGTGAGCGGCCAGAGCGAGTTGACGGCCACGCCGCGCGTCCTGAACTCCTCCGCCATGCCGAGCGTGCACATGCTCATGCCGAACTTGGCCATCGTGTAGGCGACGTGATGGGCGAACCACTTCGCAGCCATGTCGAGCGGCGGCGCGAGGTTCAGAATGTGCGGGTTGGCGGCCTTGAGCAGGTGCGGCAGGGTCAGTTTCGAGCACAGAAAGGTGCCGCGCGCGTTGACCTGGTTCATCAGGTCGTAGCGCTTCATGTCGGTCGCCAGAGTGTCGGTGAGCGCGATCGCGCTCGCGTTGTTGATGCAGACGTCGATGCCGCCGAAGGCGGCGACGCCATGATCGACCGCCGTCCTCACCTGCTGCTCGTCGCGGATGTCGCAGACGATCGGCAGCGCCTTGCCGCCGGCCGCCACGACCTCCTTGGCGGCGCTGAAGATGGTCCCCGGCAGCTTCGGGTGCGGCTCGGCCGTCTTGGCGGCGAGGACGATGTTGGCGCCGTCCTTCGCCAGGCGGCAGGCGATCGCCAGCCCGATGCCGCGACTCGCGCCCGAAATGAAGACCGTCTTGTCCCGGAACGTCATGGCGCCTCCCGTGGCTTTTGGCGGAGCGTCGACCACATCGCCTGTAAAGTCAACCGCCGACGGTCGCGGCCCATGGGGCCATTCCCTAGGCTCTGGCAAGGGTTTTGCTAATAGAGTCGGCGCGCATGGACACCTTCATCCAGCAGATCATCAACGGGCTCGTGCTCGGCAGCGTCTATGCGCTGGTCGCGCTCGGCTACACGATGGTCTACGGGATCATCAACCTGATCAACTTCGCCCACGGCGAGGTGCTGATGGTCGGTGCGCTGACGAGCTGGACGGTCGTCACCGCGCTCGCCGGATTCGGCCTGCCGGGCTGGGCGCTGCTGCTGATCTCGCTGTTGGCGGCGGTGATCGTCTGCGGGGCGCTCAACTTCACGATCGAGAAGATCGCCTACCGGCCGCTGCGCAACGCGCCGCGCCTCGCGCCGCTCATCACGGCGATGGGGATGAGCCTGCTGTTGCAGACGCTGGCGATGATCATCTGGAAGCCCAACTACAAGTCGTACCCGATCCTCTTGCCCGGCGAGCCGCACGTGGTGTTCGGCGCGGTGATCAACAACGTGCAGATCCTGATCCTCGTCGCCACCGGGCTGACGCTGTCGGGGCTGATGTATCTCGTCAACCGCACCCGCCTCGGCCGGGCGATGCGCGCGACGGCGGAGAACCCGCGCGTCGCCGCGCTCATGGGCGTCAAGCCCGACACCGTGATCTCGGCGACCTTCGTCATCGGCGCCGGCCTCGCGGCGCTCGCCGGCGTCATGTACGCGGCCAACTACGGCTCGGTGCAGCACACGATGGGATTCCTGCCCGGGCTGAAGGCGTTCACCGCGGCGGTGTTCGGCGGCATCGGCAACCTGGCCGGGGCGATGGTCGGCGGCGTGCTGCTCGGCCTGATCGAATCGCTCGGCGCCGGCTACATCGGCGACCTCACCGGCGGCGTCCTCGGCAGCCACTACCAGGACATCTTCGCCTTCATCGTCCTCATCCTCGTGCTGACGCTGAGGCCCCAGGGGCTGCTCGGCGAGCGCGTCGCCGACCGCGCATGACGAGGGGACCGGGATGACGCGCTTCTCGGATGCCACGCGCCGGCAGAAGCTGGCCGTGTTCCTGATCGCCGCGGTCGTGCTCTTCGCGCTGCCGTTCGTGGTCCAGATGGCGGGCAATGCGTGGGTGCGGATCATCGACATTGCGCTGCTCTACGTGCTGCTCGCGCTCGGCCTCAACATCGTCGTCGGCTACGCCGGGCTGCTCGACCTCGGCTACGTCGCGTTCTACGCGGTCGGTGCGTACGTTCTGGGCTTGCTCGCGTCGCCGCAGCTCACCGACACTTTCGCCGGGCTCGCGCACGCGTTTGAGCATGGCCTGCACACGCCGTGGTGGGTCGCCATCCCGCTCGGCGCCCTCGTCGCCGGCGCCGCGGGCGTGCTGCTCGGCGCGCCGACCCTGAAGCTGCGCGGCGACTACCTGGCGATCGTCACCCTCGGCTTCGGCGAGATCGTGCGCGTGTTCCTGAACAACCTCGACGCGCCGATCAACATCACGAACGGCCCGAAGGGGATCACCGGCATCGACGAGATCTCGATTTTCGGGGTCTCGCTCGGCAAGACCAACAACTTCTTCGGCCTCGAGTGGCCGAAGGTGACGAACTACTACTTCCTGCTCCTGCTCCTCGTGATCTTCGCGGTCGTCATCTGCTACCGCCTCGAGCGCAGCCGAATCGGCCGCGCCTGGATGGCGATCCGCGAGGACGAGATCGCCGCCAAGGCGATGGGCATCAACACGCGCAACCTCAAGCTGCTCGCCTTCGGCATGGGCGCGACCTTCGGCGGCGTCTCGGGCGTGATGTTCGCGAGCTTCCAGGGCTTCATCTCGCCCGAGTCGTTCAGCCTGCCGGAATCGGTGATGATCGTCGCCATGGTCGTCCTCGGCGGCATCGGCCACCTGCCCGGCGTGATCGTCGGCGCGCTGCTGCTCGCCGCCTTGCCCGAGGTGCTGCGCTACGTCGCCGGGCCGCTGCAGCAGATGACCGACGGCCGCCTCGATGCGTCGATCCTGCGCCAGCTGCTGGTCGCGCTCGCGATGATCGGCATCATGCTGGCGCGACCGCGCGGGCTCTGGCCGACGCCCGAGCACGGCAAGGTTCGCGCCGCCGGTGCCGAGCTGCCGCCGCCGCGCGGCCCGGGCGGCGAGATGCCGGCGAAGGTGCACGTCGAATTGGCACCGGCCGAGCAGATCCCCCCGCTCACCGGGCACATCGTTCCGACCGATCGATGAGCGATCCGATCCTGCGCGTGAATGGCGTCTCGAAGCGCTTCGGCGGACTGCAGGCGCTCTCCGACGTCGGCATCACGATCGAGCCGGGGCAGGTCTACGGCTTGATCGGCCCGAACGGTGCCGGCAAGACGACCTTCTTCAACGTCCTGACCGGCCTCTACATGCCGGATGCCGGCAGCTTCGAGCTCGGCGGCACGCCATACCGGCCGAGCGCAGTGCACGAGGTCGCCAAGGCCGGCATCGCGCGGACGTTCCAGAACATCCGCCTGTTCTCCGACATGACGGCGCTCGAGAACGTGATGGTCGGCCGGCACGTGCGGACCCATTCGGGCCTGGTCGGCGCGGTCTTTCGCACACGTCGCTTCCGCGCCGAGGAGGCGGCGATCGCGAGCCGCGCGCAGGAACTGCTCGACTACGTCGGCATCGGCGCCCTCTCGGAATACAAGGCGCGCACGCTCAGCTACGGCGACCAGCGCCGGCTCGAGGTCGCGCGCGCGCTCGCCACCGACCCCAAGCTGATCGCGCTCGACGAGCCCGCCGCGGGAATGAACACGACCGAGAAGGTCACCTTGCGCCAGCTGATCGACCGGATCCGCAAAGACGGCCGGACGATCCTCCTGATCGAGCACGACGTGAAGCTCGTCATGGGCTTGTGCGACCGGGTCACCGTGCTCGACTATGGCAAGCAGATCGCCGAAGGCACGCCGGCCGAGGTGCAGAGGAACGAGAAGGTGATCGAAGCCTACCTCGGCGCCGGCCACAAGCCGCATTGACCATGGAGACCGCGACCGCTCGCGTGGCAACCTCCGGCGCCGGCACCTCGCCGGCGCGCACGCTTCTGCGCGTCAGCGCCCTGAAGGTCGCCTACGGCGGCATCCAGGCCGTCAAAGGCGTCTCGTTCGAGGTCCACGAGGGCGAGCTCGTCAGCCTGATCGGCGCCAACGGCGCCGGCAAGACGACGACGCTGAAGGCGGTCACCGGCACGCAGGCATCGTCCGGCGGCGAGATCGAGTTCATGGGCCGGAGCATCCGCGGCCAGGGCCCGTGGGATCTCGTCAAGCAGGGCCTGGTGATGGTTCCCGAAGGGCGCGGCACGTTCACCCGCATGACGATCACCGAGAACCTGCAGATGGGCGCGTTCGTGCGCGACGACCAGAAGGAGATCGCCGCCGACATCGACCGCGTCTACGCGATCTTTCCGCGCCTGAAAGAGCGTCGCCACCAGCTCGCCGGCACGATGAGCGGCGGCGAGCAGCAGATGCTCGCGCTGGGACGCGCGCTGATGGCGCGCCCCAAGGTGCTGCTGATGGACGAGCCGTCGATGGGGCTCTCGCCGATCATGGTCGACAAGATCTTCGAAGTCGTCGAGGACATCCACCGCCAGGGGACGACGATCCTGCTGGTCGAGCAGAACGCGAGCCGCGCCCTGCAGCTCGCGTCGCGCGGCTACGTGATGGACAGCGGCGAGGTGACGATGAGCGGCGACGCCAAGGCGCTGCTCGCCGATCCGAAGGTGCGCGCTGCCTATCTCGGCGAGTAGCGCGTCGCGCGCTCCGCGCTCGCCATGGCGGCGCTCTTTCTCCTCGTCGTGACCACCGTCGGCAGTCGCGACGAGGCGCGCTCGCTCGCGCGCACGCTGGTCGAGCGCGGCTTGGCAGCGTGCGCGCAGATCTCCGAGATCGAGAGCTATTACGCGTGGGAGGGCGCGGTCCAGCACGACCCCGAGTTTCGCGTCCTGTTCAAGGTGGCGACGGGCCTGTACGACGTCGTCGAGGAGGCCATCCGCGAACTCCACTCCTACCAGCTGCCCGCCATCCACGCGATCCCGGTGACGCATGCCCACGCGCCGTATCGCGCCTGGGTGGAGGCGAATTCGCACCGCGCTGCCGACCTTTAGAATCCCGCCCGCATCGAAGGCCCGTCGCCACGCAGGGATCACGCGACGGGTCCGAACGCTGACTGGAGAAACCGGCCCGTGCAGCCCCTGTCCTTCCGTGCCGAGCCGGCCACCGCCGCCGCGAAGTTCGAGTGCGACGTCCTGGTCGTCGGCGGCGGTCCGGCAGGTTCGACGATCGCCGCCTTGCTCGCCGAGGCCGGTCGCGCCGTCGTCGTCATCGAGAAGGCGCACCATCCGCGCTTCCACATCGGCGAGTCGCTGCTGCCGGCCAATGCCGCGCTGTTCGACCGCCTGGGCGTGCGCGAGCGGGTCGAGGCGATCGGCATGACGAAGTACGGCGTCGAGTTCGTCTCGCCCGATCACGAGCATTGCCAGTTCCTCGAGTTCGGCGAGGCGATGGACAAGTCGATGCCCTACGCGTGGCAGGTGCGACGCTCCGAGCTCGACGAGCTGCTGTTTCGGGATGCCGCCGCCAAGGGCGCGCGAACCTTCGAGGGCCAGCGCGTTCGCGAAGTCGCATTCGACGCCGAAGGCGCGACCGCCGAGCTCGAGCTCGAGGACGGCACGCGGCGCAGCTGGCGCGCGCGCTTCGTCGTCGACGCGTCCGGGCGCGACACGCTGCTCGCCAATCAGCTGCGCTGCAAGGAGAAGAACAAGCGCCACAACAGTTCGGCTCTGTACGGTCACTTCAGCGGTGCCGAGCGTCTGCCCGGCAGGCTCGAGGGCAACATCACGATCTTCTGGTTCGAGCACGGCTGGTTCTGGTTCATCCCGCTCGCCGATGGCACGACCAGCGTCGGCGCGGTCTGCTGGCCGTACTACCTGAAGTCGCGCCAGAAGCCGCTGCCGGAGTTCTTCGCCGACACGATCGCGCTGTGCCCGGCGCTCGCCGCACGCCTCGCCAACGCATCGCCCGTCGACGGCCGGGTCTACGCGACCGGCAACTACTCGTACGCGAGCGCGCAAAGCAGCGGCGAGCGCTTTCTCCTGATCGGCGACGCGTACGCGTTCGTCGATCCGGTGTTCTCGTCGGGCGTGTACCTCGCGATGCAGAGCGCGTTCGACGGCGCCCGCGTCGTCGAGGCGGTGCTCGACGGCAAGCCCGATGCGAGCGCGCTGCGGCGCGACTTCGACCGCTGGGTGCAGCACGGGCCACGCGAGTTCTCGTGGTTCATCTTCCGGGTGACGAACCCGACGATGCGCGAGTTCTTCATGTCGCCGCAGAACCCGTTTCGCGTCAAGGAGGCGCTGGTCTCGCTGCTCGCCGGCGACATCTACGGCAAGACGCCGATCTGGCCGTCGATCCGCATGCTGAAGGCGATCTATTACCTGGTGTCGTTCGGCAATCTCGCCCGCACGGTGCGGGCGTGGAAGCGCCGGCGCGTCAACATCCGAGACGTCGAGGTCCAGACACCGTGAGGCGCGCGTCCGGCCTCTGGCGGGGCCTGTGCGCGTCGCTCGCTCTGCTCGGCGCGCTGCTGCTCG
>DASXXO010000465.1:0-5375 GCA_036503045.1 Caldimonas sp.
CCGGACTCCGCGCCGGGAAAGAGGAGACGGACGAGCAGATAGTTGACGAGCAGGACGGCGAGGAACGTCCACCACGCCCGGCGCGGCGGGATATCGCTCTTGCCGCCCGGCTTGGGCTTGGCCGACGACCCGATTTCGCGCCTCGGCGGAGCGCTGCCGCGCAAGGGCTCTCGTGTCAGCCAACTCATACAAAGAGCCAGATCGGCGCGTGGAAAAGTGACGAGATCCGTCTCATTCTTCCAGAAAGAAAGCTCCCCTTCGCTGGCCCCGGAGTTGCTTATCGAGAATCCCTGAGGACTTCCTTTGCAACCGGATGCTCAAGTCGGTGTCTGGGAGGTCGATGCAATAGAGCAAGCATCTCTCGGGAGACCGTCATGAACGTCAGGCTCAAGCAGCTTCGCGACCTCGTGGTCGCACTCGATCGCGCCGATCGCAAGCTCCAGCCGATGTCTCCCGACGCCTATCGCGCCGCCGCCAGGACCGCGCTGACCCTGACGCGCGAAGAGATGGGGCTGCTGCCGATCGGCGACTTCGCCGGCCCGGTCAACGCCCTGCAGAACCTGGCCGAGAACATCTTCTTCGGCATCAACGGCTGCTTCGCCGACATCGACGGCACCGGCCGCGCGCCGGTCGCAGCGACCGCCACCAAGGCGTTCCTCGGCAGGATGCAGGCCGCGTCCGAGGAGGCAGTGCGCGACGTCAGCGAGAGCCTCTTCAGCCGCCTGCGCGCGCCCGGGCCGCGCCACGGCAGATCGATCGCCGACAGCAAAGGCTGAGCCTCGCGGCAACGAGCGCAGCACGGTCGCCGGCGAGTGCTGTGCAAGCCGGCCGCCGCGCTGGCGAGAATGCGCGCGTGGACGAAACCGCGTTCGAGCGCGCCAAGGCGCTCTTCTTCGAAGGCAACGAGTGCTTCGCGGCGGGCCGTTTCGCCGCGGCCGAGGAGCGCTTCGAAGCGGCGCTCGCCCTCGTTCCCGGGCGCGCTTCGACGCTCGCCAATCTGGGCGCCGCGCGCGTTCGCGGCGGCCGCCCCCGCGAGGCGTTGCCGGTGCTTGCGCAGGCGCTCGCGCTCGAGCCGGACGATCTGCAGAGCATCGGCCACCAGGCGATGGCGCTCGCCGCGCTCGGCCGCCACGCCGAGGCGCTGGCGTCCTTCGACCGCGTGCTCGCCGCCGAGCCGGAGCACGTCGCGAGCTGGCTCGGGCGCGGCGAGGCGCTGCGCTTTCTCGAGCGGCACGACGAGGCGCTCGCCGCGTTCGAGCGCGCCAACGCGCTCGCGCCGACGCTCGCCGTCGCCTGGACGCAGCGCGGCAGCATCCTGCGCGACCGCGGCCAGATCGACGCGGCGCGCCATGCGTTCGAGCAGGCGATCGCGCACGGCGGCGACCCGGAGCTGAACGGCTACTTCCTCGCCGCGCTCACCGGCGGGAACGCGCCCGCGCAGGCGCCTGTGGGCTACGTGCGGCGCTTCTTCGACGAGTACGCGCCGAGCTTTGACGCGCACCTGGTGACGACGCTCGTCTATCGCGCGCCGGCCATGCTCGTCGAGCAGATCGTGGCGCTCGGGCCGCGCCGCTTCGCGTCGGCGCTCGATCTCGGTTGCGGCACCGGCCTGTGCGGGCCCCTGCTGCGGCCCCTCTGCGATCGCCTCGAGGGAGTCGACCTCTCCGAACGGATGCTCGGGCAAGCTGCGATGCGCGGCGTCTACGACGCACTCACGAAGGCCGAGCTGGTCGCGCACCTCGCATCGAGCGAGGAGCGGCACGACCTGCTCGTCGCCGCCGACGTCTTCATCTACATCGGCGCGCTCGCGCCGGTGTTCGAAGGCGCGGCGCACGTCCTCGGTCGCGACGGGCTGTTCGCTTTCACCGCCGAGGCATGCGCGGACGAGGCGCGCGACGTCGTCCTGCTGCCGAGCCTGCGCTACGCGCACTCCGAGGAGCACCTGCGCGCGCTCGCGGCAGAGCACGGCTTCGCGATCGCCTCGCTCGTGCGCGCGCCGCTCAGAAAAGAGCAAGGCAACGATGTCGAAGGGCTATACGTCGTGCTGCGGCATTGATCGACGATGCGTGGCATCTGACCGGGAGCCATCGATGTCGAAGGACCGGCGTCGCCAGGTCGGCTGGGGCATGCTGAGCCTGGGAGTGACGGCGGCGTGCGTCTGGGTCGTGCTTCCACGGACCCGGCATGTTCAGCAGGGTCGTCGGCGCTGCCGGCGTCGCGTTTTTCGGGCTCGGAAGCTTCGGGTCCTTCACGGACGCGGCCCACGGCCACGCCTTTCCGTCGTCGCGCCCGCCCCTCCCGGCGCTCGCGAATCCCTCCTTTCATCGTTCCTGGCATCGCCCTCTTCACGCTTCCATGGCCTTTGAAGCTGTCGATCTCCGTTCCGCTGATCGCTGCCTGGGCCATCCTGCTGCCGCAATCGCCGCAACGTTGCCTGATTCGCGCCACCTCCCTCGTCTCGGGCGCGCTCGCGCTCGGCCAGGCGAGCCTGTTCGGCGCAGCCGTCGTGCGCGCTTGGCTCAAAAGGCAGCGAAGCGCGCGCGATCGGCGTTCGCGCGCTGCCGTTCCTGATCGTCCTCCTGCTCGACCTCCAGGTCCTGCGCGAGGCGAGCACGCGGAACCGCGAGACGCCCTGATCAGCGCGACAGTCTGCGTGCAGACCTGAACATCTCCATCCACGGGCTTGGTCCGCCGGGCGCCGGCGTCGGCCAGCTCAACTGCACGTCGCGGAAGACGCGCTCGGCGTGCGGCATGAGCGCGGTGTAGCGGCCGTCGGCAGTCGTGACGGCCGTGAGCCCGCCGGGGCTTCCGTTCGGGTTGAACGGATACGTCTCGGTCGGCTGTCCCGCGTGATCGACGAAGCGCATCACCGCGAGGACGTTCGCGCGGTCGCCGCGCTGCGAGAAATCGGCGTAGCCCTCGCCGTGCGCGACCGCGATCGGCAAGCGGCTGCCGGCCATGTCGCCAAAGAAGATCGACGGCGAGGGCAGCACCTCGACCAGACTGAGGCGCGCCTCGAACTGCTCGCTGCGGTTGCGCGTGAAGCGCGGCCATGCACCGGCGCCGGGGATCATGTCGGCGAGCGCGGCGAGCATCTGGCAGCCGTTGCAGATGCCGAGCGCGAACACGTCGGGCCGCGCGAAGAAGGTCGCGAACTGGTCGGCGAGCTGGGCGTTGAAGCGGATCGAGCGCGCCCACCCTTCACCCGCGCCGAGCGTGTCGCCGTAGCTGAAGCCGCCGCAGGCGACGAAGCCCTGGAACATGTCGAGGCGCGCCCGGCCCGCCTGCAGGTCGGTCATGTGCAGGTCGTAGGTCTCGAAGCCGGCAGCTGCCATCGCGTAGCTCAGCTCGACGTGGCTGTTGACCCCCTGCTCGCGCAGCACCGCGACCTTGGGCGCGCTGCCGACGATCGCCGGCGCCGCATGCCCGCTCGCCTCGGTCGCAAACGCGGGTCCTGCCAGCTGGACGTGCAGGCCCGGGTCGTCCGCGCGTCCGGCGCCGGCGTGCTCGGCATCGGCGCAGGCCGGGTTGTCGCGCAGGCGGCAGATGCGCCAGCTCACCTCGTCCCAAGCCTGCTGCAGGTCGAAGAGCTTGGCGCCGAACGCCGTCTTCGCGTCGCGCCAGACCTCGACGACGCTGCGCGTGTTGGTCTTGCCGATCACGTGGCTGAGCCTGCCGAGCCCGGCTGCCCGCAGCAGCGCGATCGCCTCGTCGCGGCGCGCGGTCGGCACCTGGACGATCGCGCCGAGCTCCTCGTTGAAGAGCGCGCGCAGCGTCAGCTCCTCGCGTCGCGCGCTCACCTGCGTGGCCCAGTTCTTGGAATCACCGTACTCGGCGCGGCTGTCGGCGATGCCGTCGCTCTCCGTGACGAGCAGGTCGACGTTGAGGCTCACGCCGATCTGTCCAGCGAATGCCATCTCGCACGCCGCCGCCCAGAGGCCGCCGTCGCTGCGGTCGTGGTACGCGAGCACCAGGCCGGCGTCGCGCAGGCGGGCAAGCGCATCGGCGAGCGCGCGCAGCATCTGCGGATCGTCCAGGTCGGGAACGGCGTCGCCAAACTGGCCGGTCGTCTGCGCGAGGATCGAGCCGCCCATTCGCATTCGACCGCTGCCGAGGTCGACGAGCAGGAGCGTCGTATCGCCTGGCTGGAGCTGCGGCGTCCAATGCCGGCGGACGTCGTCGATCGACGCGAACGCGGTGACGACGAGGCTCACTGGCGCCGTCACCTGCTTCGCTTCGCCGCCAGCGCCTTGCCAGCGCGTGCGCATCGACAGGCTGTCCTTGCCGACCGGGACGCCGATGCCGAGCGCCGGGCAGAGCTCCAGGGCGACCGCGCGCACCGTGTCGTAGAGCGCAGCGTCGTCGCCCGGCTGAGCGGCGTCGTCGCTGCACGCCGCCATCCAGTTGCAGCTGAGCTTGACGCGCTCGAGCGCGATCGGCGCGGCGAGCAGGTTGGTGATCGCCTCGCCGACCGCCATGCGGCCCGACGCGGGCGAATCGATGACGGCAAGCGGCGTGCGCTCGCCCATCGCCATCGCCTCGCCGGAAAAGCCCCGGTAATCGGCGAGCGTGATTGCGCAATCGGCGACCGGAACCTGCCACGGGCCGACCATCGGATCGCGGCACGACAGGCCGCCGACCGTGCGGTCGCCGATCGTGACCAGAAAGCGCTTGCTCGCGACCGTCGGGTGGCGCAACACGTCGAACGCCGCGCTGCGCAGCGCGACCGCGCCGAGATCGAGCGCTGGCAGCGCGAGCGGGCGGCGCCGCACGTCGCGATGCATCTTCGGGGGCTTGCCGAGCAGCACGTCCAGCGGCATGTCGATCACCGCGCGCGCGCCGTCCTCGACGACCAGATGCCGCTCGTCGGTTGCGACGCCGACCACCGCATATGGGCAGCGCTCGCGCACGCACATCGCGTCGAACAGCGGCAGCGCTTCGGGAGCGACCGCAATGACGTAGCGCTCCTGGCTCTCGTTGCACCAGATCTCCCTGGGCGCCAGGCCACTCTCCTCGACCGGCACCTTGCGCAGGTCGAAACGCGCGCCGCGGCCGGCGCCGTCGACGAGCTCGGGGAACGCGTTCGAGAGGCCGCCGGCGCCGACGTCGTGGATCGCCAGGATCGGGTTCGCTTCGCCGAGCGCTGCGCAGTGGTTGATGACCTCCTGCGCGCGGCGCTGGATCTCGGGGTTGCCGCGCTGGACCGAGTCGAAGTCGAGCGCGGCGGTGTTGGTGCCGGCCGCCATCGAGCTGGCGGCGCCGCCGCCCATGCCGATGCGCATGCCCGGGCCGCCCAGCTGCACCAGCAGCGTGCCGGCCGGGAACTCGATCTTGTGGGTGAGGTCGTCGCGGATGGTGCCCAGGCCGCCGGCGAT
>DASXXO010000466.1:0-3719 GCA_036503045.1 Caldimonas sp.
CTTCAAGAACTACTGGAAGCGGACGCAGACGCCCGAGTTCAAGGAGCAGATGCGCAAGATCGTCCAGGCGCCCGACTTCCTCGACAACAACTATCTCTCGACCGACGCCCGCATCCCGGTGACGCTCCTGCGCACCAACGCCTGCAGTCCGTTGGCGACGAACGCGCTCGCCGGCAACATCTGGGACAACTTCTCGTCGCAGTCGTACAAGCAGTTGCCCTCGGTCGGCACGGTGACGCTCTACGACCCGTTCACCGGTGAGCAGATGGCGTACCAGATGCCTGCGGGCGGCCGCGGCTACACGCGCGTGCCCTCGCTCATCAGCATCTGGTCGACGGCGCCCTTCCTGCTCAACAACAGCGTCGGCCCGTTCGACTCGAGCCCCTCGGTGGCCGCGCGCATGAAGGTGTTCGACGCCTCGATCGAGCAGATGCTCTGGCCCGAGAAGCGCGAGCGCGACTCGGTGCTCGGGACCAAGGTGCCGGGGACGATCGACCGCACCACCGAGCGCAGCAGCGTCACGATTCCCGTCGGCTTCGTTCCCGAGGCGCTGCGCCCGTTGCAGGGGAGCCTGCACCGCTGGCTGCCATGGCTCGTCGGCCAAGGCGACGACATCTCTCTCGGCCCCATCCCGCAGGGGATCCCGGTCGGGCTGCTGTCGAACCTGAAGCTGCGCGCCGAAAGCGACGATCTCGGCGCCAACGCGGCGCACCTGCGCGACATCGGCGATTTCCTCCTCAAGCTCCAGGGCGACCTCGCCTCCACGCCACCGGGCGCCAGCGACGCCGAGCTGCGCCAGCGCTTCGCCAACCTGAAGGGACCGATGATGGAGCTCAGCAAGTGCAAAGACTTCGTCGTCAACCGCGGCCACTACTTCGGCACTGCCGAGTTCAACCAGCAGGAGGGCCTCAGCGCGGACGAAAAGGCGTTCGGCACCGAGCCCGAGCTGAGCGATCAAGACAAGCGCGCCCTGATCGCCTTCCTCAAGACCTTCTGACCGCGCGCACGCGCCCATGACAGCCGGGCCCGAGGGTCTCGCGTGGGACTACGTCATCGTCGGCTCCGGCGCAGGCGGCGGGACGCTCGCCGCGCGCCTCGCGGAAGCGGGCGCGCGCGTCTTTCTCCTCGAGGCCGGCGGCGATCCGCGCGCGAGCGCTGCGGCGCGAATGCCCGATGACTACGACGTGCCGGCGTTCCACGCCTATTCGTGCGAGAACCCTGCCATGAGCTGGGACTTCCGGGTGCGCCACTACGAGAGCGAGGAGCGCCAGGCGCGCGACCCGAAGTACAGCGCGGGCCAGGGCGTGTTCTATCCGCGCGCCGCCACCCTCGGCGGCTGCACGGCGCACAACGCGATGATCTACATGCCGCCGCACGACTCGGACTGGGACCGCATCGCCGCGCTCACGGGCGACCGATCGTGGCGCGCTTCGCGCATGCGCCGCTACGCGCGGCGGGTCGAGGACTGCCGGCATGCTCCCGTGTGGCGAGCGCTCGGCCGCGTCGGCCTCGATCCCACGGGGCACGGCTGGGGCGGATGGCTAGCCACCGAGAAGTCGATCCCGCTCGACGCGTTCGGCGACGACGAGCTCGTCGAGCTCGTCCGCGGCACCACGCGAACCTTCGTCGGCGCCCTGCCGACTCCGCTCGCGAGCACCTTGCGGTGGCTGCGTGGCGGCGGCGATCCGAATGCGCGGCCCTGGAACGGCACCAGCTTCGAAGGGCTCTGCTACACGCCATTGTCGACGCGCGGCCATCGCCGCGCCGGCAGCCGCGAGCGACTGCTCGACGCCGGCGCCGCGTGCGGCGACCGGCTGCACGTCGAGCTCGATGCGCTCGCGACCCGCGTCCTCCTCGACGATGCGGGAGTCGCGCGCGGCGTCGCCTATCGCAAGGGCAAGCGTCTTTATCGCGCCCACCCGCAAGCGAGCACGGACCCGGGCGAGGCGCGCGAGGTGCACGCGCGGCGCGAGGTCATCCTGTGCGGGGGAACTTTCAACACGCCGCAGCTGCTGATGCTGTCGGGCATCGGCCCGGCCGCGCAGCTGCGCGCGCACGGCATCGCCGCTCGCGTCGATCTGCCCGGCGTCGGAGCGAACCTGCAGGACCGCTACGAGGTGGCGCTGACGCACCGGATGCGTCGCCCCTGGCACATCCTCGACGGCGCGAGCTTCGCCCGCGGCGATGCGCTCTGGAAGCGCTGGAACGCATCACGCGCGGGCATGTACTCGTCGAACGGCGCGGCGCTCGCGCTGATCGGCCGGTCCGCGCCGACCAAGCCCGAGCCCGACCTCTTCTGCATGGCGCTGCTGGCGCGCTTCGAGGGCTATCGACCGGGTTTCTCGAAGCTGATCGTCGGCCCGGGCGAAACCCTGACCTGGGCCATTCTCAAGGCCCACACCGAGAACCGTGCCGGCACCGTGCACCTGCGCTCGGCCGACCCGCTCGACACGCCGCTCGTGAATTTCCGCTACTTCGAAGAAGGCAGCGACGGCGCCGCCGAGGACCTCGCCGCCGTCGTCGCCGGCGTTCGCTTCGTGCGCCGTCTGACCGCGCCGCTGATCGCGAGCGGCCTGATCACCGAGGAGCTCGCCCCGGGCGCGTCGGTCGAGAGCGACGCGGCGATCGCCGACTACGTCCGCGACACCGCGTGGGGCCACCACGCCGCGGGCTCGTGCGCGATCGGCGCAAAAGGCGATCGCGACACGGTGCTCGACGGTGCATTTCGGGTGTGCGGCACGCAGGGACTGCGCGTCGTCGACGCATCGGTCTTCCCGCGCATCCCCGGATTTTTCATCGCGAGCGCCGTCTACATGGTGGCCGAGAAGGCCGCCGACGCGATCCTCGACGATGCGCGCGCCGCGGCGCCCGCGCGCGCGCCGACGATGTCTTCTTGACCGCGGGCAACCGCAAGGAGTCCTTCCATGGCCTATGACGCAAACCAGCTGCTGGCGATGTCGCAAAGCGAGCTCGACGAGCTGTTCCGCGCCAGCGCGGCGGGCCCGATCCCGAACGGCGCGGCGCAGGGCACCGCGATCATCGCCCCCGGCACGAAGTACAGCCTCGCGATCGCCGAGGTCATCAACCACTTCGGCTGGCAGGGCAAGATCTTCGACGCCGAAAAAGGCGTGCTGAAGAACCGCATCCTCGCGTTCGGCCTCGAGGCGATCGTCGCCAAGGTCTACAAGGGAGCGAGCTGGCTCGACAACAAGGAGTGCATCGTCCTCGATTACTCCGAGACCTCGCTCATCGCCAACTACGTGCGCGACGAGATCCGCCTCATCGGGCCGGACTTCTACCTCGGCAAGGTGTACTGGGCCAAGGATCGCCTGATCGACTTCTGCCTCCAGTTCTGAGCATGACGCCGCAGGACCACTTCATGGTGGTCGCGCCGATCGCGCCCGGCCGGGAGGCGGACCTGCGCGCGCTGCTGAGCTCGATGAACGCGGCGCCCGGAACGGCCGACCCGCGCAATCCGATCGTGCCGTTCGGCGCCTTCGAGCGGCTGCACTTCGCCCGGCTCGTCGTGCTCGACGATGCGCTCGAGGTCGACCTGCGGGCGCACGGCGTCGAGCCGCCACGCCTGCCGACGTATCTCGCATTGATCGGCGACTGCGACGGACCTGCGGACGACGCGCTCGCCGACCTGGCGCAGCGCGCCGGCGCCGGGCTGGCGCGGATCTTCAGTCACTGCGCAGGCTTCGGCGCCGGCGCCGACG
>DASXXO010000467.1:0-3757 GCA_036503045.1 Caldimonas sp.
GTCGGTTCGACCGCCGGGCCGTTCAGACGGAGCAGGAAGTGCTGGTCCTCTTCGATGTCATCGCCGCCGGCGGGCTGGATCGCGACGACGGCGGGCCCGCCGGTCGAGAACGAAAAGGCCGTCGTTCCAGTGAGCGCCGGCGCGGCCGCGGTGGTCTCGACCGCCGGCCCGTTCAGCCGCAACAGGAAGTGCTGGTCCTCCTCGATCTCGTTGCCGCCGCCGGGCTGGATCGCGACGACGGCCGGGCCGCCGGTCGAAAAGGAAAAGCGGGTCGTTCCGGTGAGCGCCGCCGCGCCGCCGGCAACAGCGCTCGCGCTCGCGCTCGGCTTCGGCGCGGGCTTCCAGTCGCTGCGCACGGTCGCCCTGCAGGTCGTTCCGGGCCCGAGCGGCTCGCGAAAGTCGTACAGCCAGACGCGGTCGTTCGCCCAGCGCCCGCTGCCGACGGGAACGCTGCCCTGGCAGACGATCGCGATCGGGTCGGGCAGGCGCGGATCGCCGAACGCGACCACCGCGTCGGAGAACCTGACCGTGACCTGGCGCACCTGCGCGACCTCGCCCTGCGGCGTCGCGGCGACGATCGCGACTGCACCGGCAGCGCCGCTCGCCAGCGCGAGGACCCCGCCTGCCAGCGCACCGATGACACTCTTCATCACGCGCTCTCCCGTGGTGGGCGCGAGTCTAAGAGTGCTCTGTGCGCGCGCAGCGAAGCGCGTGTAAGGCTTGTGCGAAGGATTCGCGCCGTGCGCGCAGCGCGACCGGGCGCCGCTAGCGCGAGGCGTGCTGGTCGGCGGCGATCTGCCTGCGCTGCGCCTCGATCGCGCGCAGGCGCGAGTCGAGCACCGAGGCGTCGATGAAGTCGACCGGGCCGCCGCCGCGCGCGAGCCGCTGGCCTGCGCGCAGCCGCTCGGCGGCCCCGTCGAGATCGCCGAGCGCGTAGCGCGACTCGGCTTCGGCACGGATCGAGCGCAGCGGAAGCCCGAGCCGGCCCCAGGCCTGGCCGAGCGCGCCCCAGGCGAGCGCGTCGTCGGGGTGGACCGCGACCCAGGTCTGGAGTGTCGCCGCGCTCGCCTTCAGCCGTTCGCTGTCGGGCGTCACGGCAGGCGTCGCGAGGAGGGCGATCTGGGTGTCGAGCAGCAGGCTCGGCCGCGTCCCGTCGTTCGCGTACGCCTTCATCGCCTCGGCAGCCTGCGCGGGCGCGCCGCGGTCGAGCAGTGACTGCGCTTTCGTCAGGACGACGGCACGCTCGGCGCCCGCGCCGCTGTTCGGGCTTGTGCGGACGATCGCGAGCGCGTTCGCGAAGCTTGCGTCGGCGCGCGACCAGTCGCGCAGCATGCTCGACGCGAGCGCGCTTTCGTAGGCCGCGCGCAGCTTGTCGGCGGCGTTGCCCTCGTGGTCGGCATCACGCGCCTGCCAGCGGCGCAACGCATCGACGCGCGGGTCCTCGAGGACGCGCGCGCGCGCCTGCGCGACGGTGTGCTCGAGGACGCTCGCCGCGGGAAGAGCCCTCTCACCGACCGGGGCCGACGCGCTCGCGACGATGCCGGCGCGTGCCCGTGCTTCGCCGATCCGCTCGACGGTCAAGGGGTGCGTGCGCAGGTACGGAAAGCCGCCGAAGTCGTTGAGGCGAGCCGAGACGTCCATCTTCTCGAACATCGCCGCCATGCCGCCGCGATCGAAGCCGGCCGCCGTCATGACCTGGAAGCCGACGCGGTCGGCCTCGCGCTCGACGTCGCGCGAGAAGTTGAGCTGTCCCTGGACCGTCGCCGCCTGCGAGCCGGCGACGACCGCGCTCATCGCGTCGGGGCTGTGGCTGCGCGACGCGGCGAGGAGCCCGAGCACCATCGCGGCGAGGCCGACGAGCGAGCGCTTCGAGTCGCCCGAGATGCTGCGCGCGATGTGGCGCTGCGTGATGTGCGACATCTCGTGCGCGAGCACCGAGGCGAGCTCGTCGCGGGTCGTCGTGAGCGCGATCAGCCCGAGGTGGACGCCGACGAACCCGCCCGGCAGCGCGAAGGCGTTGACGCTCGGGTCGCGGACGAGAAACGGCTTCCACGCGAAGCGCTGGTCGATGTCCGTCGTAATGTTGCCGAGCCTGCGCGACGCCGCAACGAGCGGATTCCAGATGACGTTTTCCAGGTATTCGAGCAGGAGCGGGTCGTCGACGTAGTCGGGGTCGGCGTGGATCTCGCGCATGATCGCGTCGCCGAGCTTGCGTTCGTTGGCGACGGTGAAGTCGGCCGAGTCGGTGTCGCCGAGCGCCGGCAACGCATTCTGCGCGGCGACCGGCGCCCAGCCGGGGGCGAGCGAGAGCGCACAGACCAGGGCGACCGCAGCGCGCCACGGGCGGCGCTTCGCTCTGGCGATGGCAGGGCACGGACGCACAGGCATTGGGAGGAGGGCGGGGCGGCGCGCAGGCCGCCGTCGTCGCCTCGTATGATGCAACGGAAATATTGCCCCTTTGTATCGCTCATTTGTATCGCTCATGTCCGGCACCGATCCGAGCCCGCTCACCCACTTCGACGCCCAAGGCCAGGCGCACATGGTCGATGTCGCGGCCAAGGCCGAGACGCACCGCGTCGCGCGCGCGCGCGGGACGATCCGGATGCGGGCGGCGACGCTGGCGCTGATCGAATCCGGAAGCGCCGCCAAGGGCGACGTGCTCGGCATCGCGCGCGTCGCCGCGATCCAGGGTGCCAAGCGCACCTCCGAGCTGGTCCCGCTCTGTCATCCGATCGCCCTGACGCGGATCGCCGTCGAGTTCGAGATCGTCCACGCGGAGCCCTCGGTGCGCTGCACGGCGCAGGTCGAGACGGTCGGTCGGACCGGCGTCGAAATGGAATCGCTCACCGCCGTCCAGGTCGGTCTGCTGACGATCTACGACATGTGCAAGGCGGCCGACCGCGCGATGGTGATCGGCGACGTGCGCCTGCTCGAAAAGCGCGGCGGCAAGTCGGGCGACTGGGTCGCGGCCGGCTAGCGGCGTCGCGCAGCGCCTCTCAGCGGAAGTCTTCGAAGCGGTAGGTCCGCTCGGCCGGGCGGCACTGGAACGGCGGCGCGCTCGCGGCGGAACCGGGACCGCTCGCGACGGGCGCAGTCGCGCGCGCGCGACTCGCCGACGGACTGCTGCAGGGTGCGAAGAGCTCCTCGTCCGCCTCGTTGCGGAACTCGCGCAGCCGATCGGCGATCCAGCGCGCCTTGTCGGTCTCGCCGCGCTCGGCGAGGGCTCTGGCCCACGCGGTCATCAGACGGGTGTCGAGCAGATAGTGGGGCGCGCGCTTGAACGCCTCCATCACTTCACCGGGGTGCTCGGCGATGGTCGCCGCGGCGTAATCGGCGTGATGGCCGAACAGGACGCTCGTGCGCCCGGCGGCGATCCGTTGCTCGAGCGAACCGGCATTGGCGGGCGGGGCGAAGATGACGACGACGCGCATGTAGTCGTACACGGCGAGCGTCCCGGCGAGGATCAGGAACATCGCCGCGAGGACGTAGGGGCGGGTGACGCTGCCTCGATCGTCGCGTGCGGCGAGCACTGCGCCTTCGCCTTGCGCGGGTCGCTCGAGGCAAAGCCCGAATGCGAACGCCGTCGGCAGGAGGAAGTACGAATACCAGAGCGGGTACTCGAGCATGCTGTGGACGGCGACCAGGAAGACGATGACGAACGCTGCGCGCTGCGCCGGGTACACGGTCGCCGGCGCGCGGCCGTCGGCGACCGCGTTGCGCAGCGCCTGCCAGAGCGCATAGATCATCAGCGCGAGGA
>DASXXO010000468.1:0-8397 GCA_036503045.1 Caldimonas sp.
GGCGGCCGCGGCGCGGCGCAGCGCCGGCAGTGGGAACCAGGTGCCCGCGTCGTCGTGCGTCGTGTGCTGGCGATCGATCGCGACGTGGGCGATGCGCAGGTCGTGCTCGATCCGCGTGTCGCCTGAATAGACCAAGAAGAACTTGGCACCCGCGTTGTACGGCGCCCGAGCGCGCTGGTCGCCCTTGTCGGCGTGGTACGGCGCCGCGGTCGTGACGAGCGCGACGCGACTTTGCGCGAGCGGCCGGGCGAGACGCTGGAACGGGACGTCGAGACGATGCGCCCATTCGTACGGCGCGCCGTAGCCGAGGGCCTGGTAGTAGGTGCGCACGCGCTCGAGGTACGGGACCGGCACGTCGTGCGGCGGCGTCGCACCGGTCGCGCGGCGAAGGGCAGCGCGTTCGCCCATCTCAGCCGAGCGCGTGTGCGCTGCCGGCCCAGCGCTGCACCGCCGCGGCGAGCTGTCCGGCGCGAACGGGCTTGGTCATGTAGTCGTCCATCCCCGATTCGATGCAGCGCTCGCGGTCGCCTGCGAGTGCGTCGGCGGTCAGGGCGACGATCGGCGTGCGGGCACCGGGGCTGCCCGCGTCGTCACGGATCCGGCGCGTCGCCTCGAAGCCGTCCACTCCCGGCATGTGGCAGTCCATGAAGATCAGGTCGTAGCGCTGGCGCGCCGCCGCTTCGTGCGCCGCGGCGCCGTCGCCGACGACATCGACGGTGCAGCCGATCTTCTCCAGCATTGCCGCGACGACCATCTGGTTCACCGCGTCGTCCTCGGCGAGCAGGATGCGCGCCGACGGAAAAGTGTCGCCGATCGGCGCGGCCGACGCCGGCGCGGCTTCCCGCGGCGCGGCCGCTGCCCTCTTCAGGCGCAGCTCGAGCCAGAACGTCGAACCTTCGTCGATCCGGCTGTCGAGGCCGACCCGGCCGCCCATCAGCTCGGCGAGCTCCTTGACGATCGCCAGGCCGAGGCCGCTCCCGCGGTGGCGCCGCGTGCTCGACGCGTCGACCTGGGTGAAGGCGTCGAACACCGAGTCGAACAGGTCCGGGGCGATGCCGATGCCGGTGTCGCGCACCTCGAAGCGCAGCGTTACCCCTTCCGGGTCGGACGCGAGCAGGATTACCTCGAGAGCGATGCGGCCGCGCTCGGTGAACTTGACCGCGTTGTGGAGCAGGTTGACGAGCACCTGGCGCAGGCGCATCGGGTCGCCCTCGACCAACCCGGGCAGCTCCGGCGCGAGCGTGCTGCTGAGCGTGACCGGCTTGTCGCGCGCGGTCGTCTCCATCAGGTCGATCGCCTCGGCGACGAGCGCGCGCAGGTCGAAGCTCGTGCTCTGGATCGTCAGCTTGCTCGCCTCGATCCGCGACAGGTCGAGCACGTCGTCGATCAGCGCGAGCAGCGCGGTCGCCGACTGGTGCGCGGTCTCGGCGAGGCGGCGCTGGCCGGGGCCGAGCGGCGTGTCGAGCAGCAGCTCGGTCGTGCCGATGACGCCGTTCATCGGCGTGCGGATCTCGTGGCTGATCGTCGCAAGGAACTGCGCCTTGGCGACGTTCGCCTGCTCGGCGCGCCGCTTTGCTTCCTCGAGCTCGTGCGCCTGCGTCTCGAGCGCGTGCGTCTTCAGCTCGAGGCTGGCGACGAGGGTGCGTGCGGCCTGCACCGCATGGTGCACGCGATCGCGCAGGCGCTCCGCGACGAGCCCGGTGAACGCGAGGTAGATGCCGAGCAGGTACATCGTCGCGGCGATCGTGAGGCGGTCCATCCAGAACGCCTCTGCCGGGCGGAATGCCCAGACCCAGCACGCGTATCCGAGATAGGCGAAGAGCACGACATGGTTGAAATAGATCGCGCGCCTGAATCCGTAGCCGACCTGATCCGCGACGCGCACCAGCAGCAGGCAGGCGAAGAACAGGTGCACGTGCTCGAAATGGCGCAGGTTGACGAGCCAGACGAGCACGTCGAGATGCAGGAAGACGAGGCCGAGGTCGATCCGGCCCGTGCGGCCATACCACGAACGCAGGACGAGCCAGCTCGACACGGCGTAGACGACGTTCGTGGCGAGCAGCAGCGCGAGCTGCGCCTGCGCGAGCGGTACCCCGAGGCGCACGTCCTGCAGCACGGCGATGGCGCAGAGGATGGCGAAACCGACCGCGCGCACGATCGGGATCTGCACCGTGTTGACGCGGCGCGCGTTCGCCGCGCGTTTGTCTTCGAGCAGGTCGGCATCGAGCGTGAAGCTGGCGTCGGTGTCGAGCGCCGGTCCGGGGGCGGTCACTGGGGGTTGAACGATGCGAGGGGCAGCGTCGATTCTGCTCACTCGGAGCGCGCCGCGCATCTGTCAGGGTCTACGAATTCTTGTCAGCGGTTTGGCGCGCCGGTCATCACACGCTCGGCGACCCTGCGCAGGGTCAGCGCCTGGACGAGGATGCTGAAGATGACCACCCCATAGGTCGTCGAGATGACCGTCTCGCGTCCTGCGAAGGGAGGCAGAGACAGCGCCAGCGCGATCGAGATGCCGCCGCGCAGGCCGCCCCAGGTCATGATCGTGATCGCCGTCTTGCGCACCTGGCGAAGGCGCGGCGTCGCCAGGATCGTCGCGCTCACGCTGACGAAGCGCGCGGTGAGGACGATGACGATCGCGCACGTCGCCGCTGCCGCCTGCGGCCACGAGAATCTGAGCGCCATCATCTCGAGGCCGATCAGGCCGAACAGCAGCAGGTTCAGCAACTCGTCGACGATCTCCCAGAAGTCGAACAGGCGCGCCTGCGTGCGGTCCGACATCGCTTCGCGCTTGCCGCGGTTGCCGACGAAGAGGCCCATCAAGACGACGGCGATCGGAGCCGAGACGTGTAGCGCCTCGGCGAGCGCGTAGCCGCCGGTCGCGAGCGCGAGCGTGATCAGGATCTCGACCGGGTAGCTGTCGATGCGGCGCATCATGAGAAAGGCGACGTAGCCGGCGACCAGGCCGAACGCGCTGCCTCCGATCACTTCGGTCGCGAACAGCAGCGCGGTCGACGTGGCGTCGGCCTTGCCTCGGCCGACGCCGATCTCGAGCAGGGTCAGGAAGACGACCACCGCAGTACCGTCGTTGAACAGGCTCTCGCCGGCGATGCGGGTCTCGAGGCTCTTCGGAACGCCGACCCGCTTGAGCACGGCCAGCACCGCGACCGGGTCGGTCGGCGAGACGAGGGCGCCGAACAGCATGCAGTAGAGGAGCGGAATGCCGAGCCCGAGCCAGAGCGTGACGACGGCGTAGAACAGCGCGCCGACGATCGCCGTCGAGAGCAGGACTCCGCAGGTCGCCAGGACGAGGATGAGCCACTTCTCCTTGGCGATGTCGGCGGCGTTGATCTGCAGGCTCCCGGCGAAGAGCAGCAGGCCGAGAATGCCGTGCAGGAGCAGGCCCGGGAAATCGATGTTCTCGGTGACCGTCTTCACAGCCCGGGCGAGCGCAGGATCGAATCGCGCCAGCAAGACCGCGAGCACCGACGCGATCACGCCGATCGCGGTGATGCCGACCGCGTCCGGCAGCTTGATGAAGCGGTGGTTGAAGTAGCCGAAGACGGCGACCAGCGTGATCACCAGGCCGAGAACCTGGAACGCGCTCATGCGGCGAGCGAACGAGCTCGGGAATGGGCCGCGCGCATCCGGTCAGTCCAGGGTGATCGCCTGCGCCGGCGGCCGCTCACTCGTCGAGGTGGATGTTCTTCGCCTTCGCCAGCGCGCTCCAGCGCTGGATGTCGTCGCGCATGAATTGGCCGAACTGCTGGGGCGTCATCGGCATCGGCTCGACCGCCTCGACCGAGAGCCGCTCGCGCAGGTCCGGATCGCGCAGCACCGCGACCTGCGTTTCGTTGAGGCGCTTGACGATGTCCTCTGGCAAGCCGGCGGGGCCGACCGATCCGTACCACTGCATCGCATCGAACCCCTTGAAGCCAGACTCTTCGAGCGTCGGCACGTCCTTCACCTGCGCATTGCGCGCGCGGCCCGTGACCGCGAGGGCGTGGACGCGGCCCGAGCGCAGGTACGGCAGCGCGGCGGCGAGCCCGGGGAACATGGCCTGCGTCTGTCCGCCGAGCAGGTCGGTGAACGCCGGCGCGATGCCGCGGTACGGGATGTGCACCATGAACGCGCCGCTCTGCTGCTTGAAGAGCTCCATCGTCAGGTGCGTCAGCGAGCCCTGGCCGGCCGAGCCGTAGCTGAGTCGTGCCGGATTCTTCTTCACGTAGTCGATGAATTCGGCGAGCGTGCGCGCCGGCACCGAGCTGTTCACGACCAGCACGTTCGGCGTCGCGCCGATCATGCCGATCGGCGTGAAGTCCTTGAGCGCGTCGTACGGCACGCGGCGTGTCGCGGGAGTCGTCCCGTGGGTCGCGACGTAGCCCTGCATCAGCGTGTAGCCGTCGGGCGCGGCGCGCGCGGTTGCGACGCTCGCGATCACGCCGCCGCCGCCGCCCTGGTTCTCGACCACGAAGTTCTGGCCGATCGCCTTGCCCCAGCGCTCGGTCACGACGCGCGCGATCATGTCGTTGCCGCCGCCTGCGGCGACCGGCACGATGTAGCGAATCGGCTTGCTCGGGAATGCCTCTGCGCGCGTCGCCCGTGGCAGCCAGAGCAGGGCCGAGGTCTGCAACATCAGGCGACGCTTCATTCGCTGGCTCCCTCGTCGTGGCAAGGCCGGGATCTCGGTCGCGATTCTCGCTGCCCGCGACTCGCCGCGACGCTTCACGGCTTTGCACGCCGTCGCCGCCCGGTCTCATGCGCGATCCCGTGCCGCAGCGCCGCGAGCGTCTCGGGCATCGTGATGTGCGGGTTGTGGCTGGCGTCGAGCTCGTCGTAGCGCCGGCCCAGCTCGACCCGCGCACGGTCGGCGAACTTGCCGAGCACGTCGCCGGGGGCGAAGCGCGTGCAGTAGATGTAGGCGCGCGGCAGCTTCTCGGCCGCGCCGGTCAGCGGCAAGGCCTGCTGGAACGTCGCGCCCGGCTGCATCACCCGCCGCGGTCCCGCCCATGCGAGGTCCTCGGCGCTCGTGTCGGGCGGCATCGGGTTGGGCCGGACGCGCCAGCCGTCGCCGAGGTCGCGCTGCGCCTCGACGGTCGCTGCGCGCGCTTGCGGCCCGATCAGCTCGGCAGGCCCGTCGCGCGGAACGAACGCGTCGAGATAGACGAGACCGGCAATGCGCTCGCTCGCACGATCGGCGACACCGGTTGCGACCATGCCACCGTAGCTGCGTCCGACCAGGATCACATCGCGCCGGTCCTCGATCGCGAGCACGCCGAGGATGTCTTCGACGTGGACGGAAAGGTCGACCTCGGGTCGCGCCGGATGGGCGCGCTCGCCGACGCCGGTCAAGGTCGACGTGAACATCGCGTGGCCGCACGCTCGCAAGAGCGGACGCATCTTCTTCCACGACCGGCCACCGGTCCAGGCACCGTGCACCACCAAGAACGTCGACATCGCTTTGCCCCGCCGCCGTGCCGGTACGAAGCGGGCCACAAGCGCGCGCGCTTGTCAACGAGGCGGCGTGGTCCGATCTCGGGCAAGCGATCGGTCCGCGCCGCCGCGGGCTGCCTTCCGCACGCTCGGCCGCTCGGGCGCAGAATCGCGTGCTCTCGGGTTCCGGCCCCTGCCGGACGCGTCCCCTTCTTGCTCGGAGTGTCCAGATGGCAAAGGGTTACTGGCTCGCGCGCGTCGACGTGGAAGACGCCGAACGCTACAAGCAGTACGTTGCCGCCAACGCCGCGCCGATCGCGCGCCATGGCGGACGGTTCCTGGTGCGCGCCGGCCGCTTCGAGAACCCCGAAGGGACGAGCCGCGCGCGCAATGTCGTGCTCGAGTTCCCGTCGTACCAGGCGGCGCTCGACTGCTGGAACTCGGCCGACTACCAAGAGGCAATCAAGCTTCGCCTTCCGGTCTCGACCGTCGACATGGTCATCATCGAGGGCTACGACGGTCCGCAGCCGGGCTGACGCAGCCGCGCTCCACTTCCCTCTAACTTCCTTGCCATGACCTCCTACCCGAACACCCAGCTCTACATCGACGGCGCCTGGTGCGCCGCCGCCTCCGGCCGCACCCATCCGGTCGTCAACCCGGCGACGGGCGAGGTCATCGGCAACTTCGCCTGGGCCGACAAGACCGACCTCGACCGTGCGCTCGCCGCCGCCGACAAGGGCTTCGCGACCTGGCGCAGGGTCTCGGCGTACGAGCGCTCGAAGATCATGCGCAAGGCCGGCGACCTGCTGCGCGAGCGGCTGCAGACCATCGCCGAGCTCATGACGATGGAGCAGGGCAAGACCGTCGCCGAGGCGAAGGCCGAGGTCCTGAACGGCGCCGACACGATCGACTGGTTCGCCGAGGAAGGCCGGCGCACATACGGGCGCGTCATCCCGGCGCGCGGCGAAGGGATCTACCAGCTCGTCGTCAAGGAGCCGGTCGGCCCGGTCGCAGCGTTCACGCCGTGGAACTTCCCGATCAACCAGATCGTGCGCAAGCTCTCGGCGGCGCTTGCCGCCGGCTGCTCGATCATCGTCAAGGCGCCCGAGGAGACACCAGCGTCGCCGGCCGAGCTGATTCGCGCATTTGCCGACGCAGGCGTTCCGGCCGGCGCCGTGAACCTCGTCTACGGCGACCCGGCCGAGATCTCCTCGTACCTGATCCCGCATCCGGTCATCCGCAAGATCTCGTTCACCGGCTCGACCGTCGTCGGCAAGCAGCTCGCGGCGCTGGCCGGCCAGCATATGAAGCGCGTGACGATGGAGCTCGGCGGCCACGCGCCGGTGATCGTGTTCGATGACGCCGACGCGGCGGTCGCAGCCAAGGTGATGGCGGCGAGCAAGTTTCGCAACGCCGGCCAGGTCTGCATCTCGCCGACGCGCTTCCTCGTCCAGGAAGGTATCTACGACAAGTTCGTCGAGCAGTTCGCTGCCAACGCGAAGGCGCTCAAGGTCGGCAACGGCCTCGAGAAGGACGTCAAGATGGGCGCGCTCGCCAATCCGCGTCGCGCTCGCGCGATGGAAGCGAACCTCGAGGACGCCGGCAGGCACGGTGCGAAGGTCGTCGCCGGCGGTCATCCGATCGGCGCCAAGGGCAACTTCTGGGAACCGACCGTCGTCACCGAGCTGCCGAACGACGCCAAGGCGATGAACGAGGAACCGTTCGGGCCGATCGCGATCATCAATCCGTTTCGCACCTTCGACGACGCGGTCAAGGAAGCGAACCGGCTGCCGTACGGGCTCGCCGCGTACGCCTGGACGAAGTCGGCGAAGACCGCCCATGCGATCGCCAACGCGGTCGAGACCGGAATGATCTCGATCAACCACGCCGGCCTCGGCATTCCCGAGACGCCGTTCGGCGGCGTCAAGGATTCCGGCTATGGATCGGAGGGCGGCAGCGAAGCGATCGAGTCGTACCTCAACCCGAAGTTCGTCTCGCAGGCGGGACTCTGACCAAAGCCTCGCCGATCGCACCTGCAGGAGTGTCCACATGCCACGCTACGTCATCGAACGCACGTTCCCGAAGGGTGTGCAGATCCCGCAGACCGAGGTCGGCGCGCGCTTCTGCCGCGGCGTCGTCGCCAACAACATCCGCGAGGGCGTGACCTGGCTTCACTCGTACGTGACCACCGACGGCGGCAGGACGTTCTGCGTCTACGAAGCGCCGTCGCCCGAGGCGATCCGCAGCGTCGCCGAGAAGAACGGCTTGCCGCTCGACACGATCACCGAGGTCTCGGTGCTCGATCCGTACTTCTTCCGCTACGAGAGCTGATGGCGATCGAGCTGCCGAAGGAAGCGCGCCAGCAGGCGATCGCTTCGATCGAGCGCTACTTCCGCGAGAACTTCGAGGAGCGGATCGGCAACATTGCCGCGGGTGCGCTGCTCGGCTTCATGCTCGAGGAGATCGGCCCTTCGATCTACAACCGCGCCGTCGCCGACGTGCAGGATCGGATGTCGATGCGCGTCGCCGAGCTCGACATCGAGGTCCATGAGGACGAGTTCGGTTACTGGCGCAAGTTCGAGAAGGAGAAGCACGCGCGCGGCAAGTAGCCGCCGTTGGCAGGCGCGCCGCGACCCGCCGCAGCGCTCCCGCTCAGATGCCAACGCCGGGAACCATCAGCCGATCAGCGCCGGCAACCAGGTCGCCACCGCCGGAACGAGGAAGACCAGCGCGAGCAGCAGCACGCTCATGAAGAGAACTGCACGACCGCGGAAGATGTCGAGCATCGTCACGGCGGCGGGGCGACGCCCCTTCATCGTCAATCAGCAAGGCCGGGCGGCGGCAGCAGCAGTCCCATCTGCATCCAGATCAGGAACTCGACCACGCCGCTCTTGACCGCGTTGCCCGCCTCGAACGTCGGATCGCCTTCGGCCCGCCGATGAAGTTGATCTGCAGCGTGCCCTTGCC
>DASXXO010000469.1:0-1694 GCA_036503045.1 Caldimonas sp.
CGCGAGGCCGGGATCGTCAGCGAGATCATCGCGGTATCGCTCGGCGTGGCACAATGTCAGGAGACGATCCGCACTGCGCTGGCAATGGGCGCCGACCGCGGTGTTCTGGTGCAGACCGATGCCGAATTGCAGCCGCTCGCCGTTGCCAAATTGTTGAAGGCGGTCATCCTCCAGGAAGATCCCGAGATCGTGATCATCGGCAAGCAGGCGATCGACGACGACTGCAACCAAACCGGCCAGATGCTGTCGGCCTTGCTCGGCTGGCCGCAGGCGACCTTCGCCTCCAAGCTGAAGATCAGCGACGGTCGCGCCGAGGTGACGCGCGAGGTCGATGGCGGGCTCGAGACGGTGGCGATCAAATTGCCGGCGGTGATCACCACCGATCTGCGGCTCAACGAGCCGCGTTACGCCTCGCTGCCGAACATCATGCGGGCAAAGAAGAAGCCGATCGTGACGACGACGCCCGACGCGCTCGGCGTCGACGTGGCGCCGCGCCTGGTCGTCCTCAAGGTCGAGGAGCCGCCGAAACGGCAGGGTGGCCACAAAGTCGGCTCGGTCGCCGAACTCGTCGACAAGCTCAAAACCGAGGCGCGGGTGATCTGATGGCTGCCCTCGTCGTCGCCGAGCACGACAACAGCGCGCTGAAGCCCGCGACCCTCAACGCCGTTGCCGCCGCCAAGGAGATCGCCGGCCAGGAAGTCGACGTCCTGGTCGCCGGCAAGGACTGTCGCGCGGTGGCGGAGGCCGCCTCCGCCATCGCTGGGACTCGCAAGGTGTTGCTCGCCAATGCCGATGCCTATGACCATGGGCTCGCCGAGAACGTCGCGCCGCTCCTCGTCAAGCTCGCTCCCGGCTATACGCATCTGCTGGCGCCGGCAACGACCTCGGGCAAGAATTTGATGCCGCGGGTCGCGGCACTCCTCGACGTGATGCAGATTTCGGACATCAACGCGGTCGTCTCGTCCGATACCTTCGTCCGGCCGATCTACGCCGGAAACGCGCTGCAGACAGTTCAATCCAAGGACCCGACCAAGGTCATCACGGTGCGCGGGACCGCCTTTCCTCCGGGGGAGGCGACGGGCGGCTCGGCGGCGATCGAGACGATCGAAGCGACCGGCTCGACCGGGCTGTCGGAGTTCGTCCGAGCCGAGCTGTCGAAATCGGAACGTCCCGAGCTGACCAGCGCGCGCGTTATCATCTCGGGCGGACGCGGCATGCAATCCGGCGACAACTTCCACCTGTTGGAAAAGGTTGCCGACAAGCTCGGCGCGGCGGTCGGCGCCTCACGCGCGGCGGTCGACGCCGGCTTTGTCCCCAACGATTACCAGGTCGGCCAGACTGGCAAAATCGTCGCACCAGAGCTCTACATCGCGGTCGGGATCTCGGGCGCCATCCAGCACCTCGCCGGAATGAAGGATTCGAAGGTGATCGTGGCGATCAACAAGGACAAGGAGGCGCCGATCTTCCAGATCGCCGATTACGGTCTCGTCGGCGATCTGTTCAAGATCCTTCCCGAGCTCGACGCCGAGCTCGAGCGCCGTCAGTGACGGCAGGATCGGTGTCGCTCTCGCCGTTGCCTTCGGCAATGCCCGGCGCGTCAGGCTCGGGCGTCGGCGCCGCCGACGCTATGCCGACAGGCGAAAGCACGCTTTCGCCGAGAGGCGAAGCGTCGCTTCGTCGAGAGCTGGACCGGC
>DASXXO010000470.1:0-16669 GCA_036503045.1 Caldimonas sp.
TCACACGGTAGAGATAGCGCACGGCGAAGGAGCGAATGTGATCTTCGGACTTCAGGGGAACGCCGGTCCCGAGGAAGTCGTCGTAGTCGTTCTTGATCCGGCCGCCGACGACGATCACGTTGAGCCGATGCTGGTCGGCGCCGAACGAGGTTCGGGCAAACAGCACGGCGGTCGCTGAGTCCGTGGAGGTGTACTGCGCGCTGACTCCGAAGATCGACACCTGCGATTGCGCGTCGAACTTGCGGAGGTAGCCGGCGAGCGCCCCGACCGAGGTGCCGAGCTTGGGGCTGTTCGAGAACGTCGGCAACAGCAACCAGGGCGATGGAGCCTTTTGGGGCTCCTCCTCTTGCGCGTGGACCACGTGAGCGAGGAGGCACCCAGCCAATACGAGCGCGATCCTCACGCCGCGCCTGAGCTCGCTCCGCACCTCCATTTGGCGCGGGTCCTGGGTTGTGGAGGACATCGACCGACCACGATAGTTCGGCGCCGGCCGGTGACACATGGGACTTTGGTCCCATACGGCAAGGTCCTCGTGTCTTCGACGGGAACGCCGCAGCGTTCCCGCCATGCGGACGAGAGCGCTCGCAGGCGGCGCGGGCTTCAGGCGTGCGGCGTCGCGCGCGCGACGATCGCCGCGCAGTCAACGCCGCGCGGCAAGGTGCCGAAGTTGCGCGGGCCGCCGCCCGAGAGGCGCGACGCGCAAAAGGCGTCGCCGACGGCGTGCGGCGCGTGCTGCGCGAGGACGGCCGCCTGCAGCGCCAGCGCCGTCCGTTCGACCAGGCCACGCGCGCGGAGCTCGAGATCGCCATCGTCGGCGAGCTCGTCGCGCAGCGCCTCCACGGCGCGGTCGAGGAGGGCGTTCGCGCCGCGCGCCCGCCCGAGTTCGGCGAAGAGCGCGTCGACGACCTCGGGCGACTTCTTCATCGCGCGCAGAACGTCGAGGCACTGGATGTTGCCGCTGCCTTCCCAGATCGCGTTGACCGGCGATTCGCGGAACAGACGCGGCATCGGGCTGTCTTCCATGACGCCGCTGCCGCCGATGCACTCCATCGCCTCGTACGCGTGCGCCGGCGTGCGCTTGCAGATCCAGTACTTGCCGACCGGCGTCACGAGGCGCGCGAGCAGGTCTTCGTGCACGTCGGCGCGCGAATCGAGCGCGCGCGCCACGCGCATCGTCAGCGCGAGCGCACCCTCGCTCTCGAGCACGAGGTCGGCGAGGACGTTCTGCATCAGGGGCTGGCGGTTGAGCAGGGTGCCGAACGCCGAACGCAACGAGCAGTGGTGCAGCGCCTGCGCGACCGCCGCGCGCTGCCCGGCGGCCGAGCCGATCATGCAGTCGAAGCGGGTCATCGCGACCATTTCGATGATCGTGCGCACGCCGTGGCCGGGCTCGCCGAGCATCCAGGCGAGCGCGCCGCGCAGCTCGGTCTCGCTCGATGCGTTCGAGACGTTGCCCATCTTGCGCTTCAGCCGAATCACCTGCATCGGGTTCTTCGTGCCGTCGGGGCGCCAGCGCGGCAGCAGGAAGCACGAGAGCCCTGCGTCCGTCTGCGCGAGGACGAGGAACGCGTCGCACATCGGCGCCGAGACGAAGAACTTGTGGCCGACGAGCTCGTACGCTTCGCTCGGCCCTTCGGCGCCGAGCGGGAAGGCGCGCGTCGTGTTCGCGCGCACGTCCGAGCCGCCCTGCTTCTCGGTCATCGCCATGCCGATCGTCAGCCCTTGCTTCGTCGAGTCGGGGGCGTTGCGCGGGTCGTAGACGCGCGCCGTCACCTTCGGCTCCCAGAGCGCGGCGAGCCCGGGCGTCGTGCGCAGCGAGGGAATCGACGCGAAGGTCATCGTGATCGGGCAGCCGTGCCCGGCCTCGACCTGCGTGTGCAGGTAGCTGTGCGCTGCGCGCGCGACGTGCGCGCCGGGCTTCGGGTCGGTCCACGGCGACGAATGGAGGCCGTGCTCGATCGACGTCGTCATCAGCGCGTGGTAGGCCGGATGGAAGCGGACCAGGTCGACGCGGTTGCCGAACCGGTCGTGGGTGTCGAGCTCGGGCGGATTCCTGTTCGCGAGCACGCCGAGCTCGAGGTACTCGGCGCGGCCGATGGACGCGCCGAAGCGGGTCAGCGCGTCGTCGGCCCATGCAGCGCCTTCGCGCCGCACGGCCTCCTGCAGCGCGGCGTCCTGCGCGTACAGGTTGTAGTCGACGAGCTCGCGCGAGACGTTCTTCACCTCGTGGGTGTCGGCGAGGAAGCGCTCGTGCGCGGTCGGTGCGGCTCGGTCCATGATCGCTCCCGGGAGGTCCTGGAGTTGTAGCGCCAAACCGCTAGGCGGCGAGGGTCGCCGGATCGAGGTTGGCTCCGCAGATCACGAGCAGCACCTTCTCGTCGCTCGTCGGCACCACCGTGCGCGTCGCGAGCGCGGCCAGCGGCAGCGCGGCGGCCGGCTCGACGGCGAGCCGCAGCTCGCTCCAGAGCAACTGCTGCGCGGCGCGAATCGCGCGGTCCTCGAGCAGGTGCGACGCGCGCACGTACCGGCCCGTCAGCGCCCAGGCGATCGCACCGATGCGGCGGGCGCCAAGCGAATCGGCGGCGATTCCCGAGACCTCGACGTCGACCGGCAGCCCGGCGGCGCGTGCCTTGGCGAGCGTTGGCGCGAGCGCGGGCTCGAGCGCGTCGATGGTGCAGCGGTCCTGAAACCACGCGCAGACTCCGGCGACGAGCCCGCCGCCGCCGACGCTGACGAGCGCGCGGTCGGGAATTCCCGCCTCGGCCTCGACCTCGGCGGCCAAGGTTCCGGCGCCGGCGACGACCTCGCGCTGGTCGTAGGCGTGCATCAGCAGCGCGCCACTCTCGGCCTGGCGGAGGAGGCTGGCGGCGAGCGCGTCGGCGTAGCTCGCGCCGCCGACGTTGACGACGGCACCGAGCTGCGCCAGCGCTTCCTGCTTGGCACGGCTCGACGTCTCGGGGACGAACACCTCGCAGCGGACGCCGAGCGAGCGCGCGGCGTGGGCGACCGCGATCCCGGCGTTGCCGCCCGAGGCGATGACGACTCCGGCCGCGGGCACCGGATTGGCGCGCATGCGGTTGAACATTCCGCGCGCCTTGAAGCTGCCGCCGACCTGCAGATGCTCGAGCTTCAGCCAGAGTTCGGCGACGTCGACGCCGAGCGCGCGGCCGGGGATTCGCCACAAAGGCGTGCGCCGGATGTCGCCGGCAATCCGGCGCTCGGCGGCGGCGATTTCGCTGCGGGGGATTTCCATGGAGGAGGCAAGGGGGGCGCAGTCGCTATATTGCACCGATGGACAGGCCCGCCGCTCCCTCCGCGCATGCCCTCGAGATGGCGCGCACGCTGGTGCGCATGAACACGGTCAGCCGCGCATCGAATCTCGAGCTGATCCACTTCGTGCGCGACGAGCTGGCGCGCCACGGCGTGACGAGCCGACTGACCTTCGACGACGAGGGCAGCAAGGCGAACCTGTTCGCGACGATCGGCCCCGACAAGCCCGCCGGCGTGATCGTCTCGGGCCATACCGACACGGTGCCGTGGGACGGCCAGGACTGGTCGGTCGACCCGCTCGGCGCCGAGGTGCGCGACGGGCGCCTCTGGGGCCGCGGCAGCGCCGACATGAAAGGCTTCATCGGCGTCGCGCTCGCGCAGGTGCCGGCGTTTCTCGCCGCCGAGCTGCCGTTCGCGCTCCACTTCGCGTTCAGCTACGACGAGGAGGTCGGCGGCTTCGGCGCGCACCGCCTCATCGCCGACCTGCGCGAGCGCGGCGTGCGCGCGCTCGCGTGCATCGTCGGCGAGCCGACCGGGATGGTTCCCGCGCTCGCCCACAAGGGCGTCTACCGCTGGCGCTGCTGCGTCAAGGGCCACGCAGCGCATTCGTCGCTCACGCCGCAGTCGGTCAACGCGATCGAGGTCGGTGCGCGGGTCATCGGCAAGCTCACCGACATGGCCGAGCGCTGGCGCGACGGCGTCGAGCGCTACGAAGGCTTCGACGTTCCCTACACGACCGGATCGGTCGGCGTGATCGAAGGCGGCATCGCCGACAACGTCGTTCCCGAAGATTGCCGCTTCCACTACGAGTTCCGGAACCTGCCAGGCACCGACGCGCACGAGATGCAGGCCGAGGTGCGTGCCTACGCGGCGTCGCTCGAGCCGGCGATGCGCGCCGTGAGCGCCGGCGCGGGGATCCGTTTCGAGACGATCTGCGCGATGCCGGCGTTCCTGGCGCGCGCCGACGATCCCGCAGTGCAGCTCGCGCGCCGCCTTGCCGAGGAGGACCGGACGACGCTGGTCGCGTTCGGCACCGAGGCGGGCCTGTTCCAGCGCGCCGGCATCCCGACCGTCGTCTGCGGCCCGGGCCATATCGCGCAGGCGCACCAGGCCGACGAATACGTGTCGCTCGACCAGCTCGCCGCGGCCGAGCGTTTCCTGCTTGCACTCACTGTCGCCGGGGCTGTCCCCGCCGCCCAACGCTGAAGGAGAACCGCGCATGCCAAGCCCACTTACCGGCGCAAGCAGCGCCGGCATCGAATCGATCCGCACGCTCGCGCTGGTCGGCCCGGCGGCCGCCGGCAAGACCTGCCTCGCCGAAGCGCTGCTCGTCGCGTCGGGGACGCTCGTCACGCCGGGAACGCTCGAGCGCGGGACGATGGTCAGCGACTTCGATCCGCTCGAGCGGCGCATGCAGCACTCGCTCAACGCCGCGGTGCTGCATCTGAACCACCGCGAGACGCGCGTCCACCTGATCGACACGCCCGGTGCGCCCGACTTCCTCGGCCAGAGCCTGCCGGCACTGGAAGCGGTCGAGACGGTTGCCGTCGTCGTCAACGCCGCGACAGGCGTCGAGCCGATGGCGGTGCGCATGATGGACCACGCGGCGGCGCGCCAGCGCGACCGGCTCATCATCGTCAACCGGATCGACGCGCCCGGCGTCAACCTGCCCGACGTGCTGGCGCAGATCCAGGCGGCGTTCGGCAAGGAGTGCCTGCCGCTGAACCTGCCCGACGCGGGCGGAACGAAGGTCGTCGACTGCTTCCACAACCGCGACGGCCACTGCGACTTCGGCAGCGTCGAGGCGGCGCACCGCGCGCTCGTCGAGCAGGTCGTCGAGGTCGATGCCGACTTCGTCGATCGCTATCTCAACGACGGCGACGTCGACGCGTCGGAGCTGCACGCGCCGCTGGAGCAGGCGCTGCGGGAAGGCCACCTGATTCCGGTCTGCTTCGTCTCGGCGCGAACCGGCGCAGGCGTCGCCGAGCTGCTCGACGTGATCGTCAAGCTGCTGCCGCATCCCGGCGAGGCGAACCCGCCCGAGTTCCTGCGCGGCGAGGGGGCCGACGCCGAGCCGCTCGCCGCAGCGTCCGACCCGAAGCGGCACGTGCTCGCGCACGTGTTCAAGGTCACGGTCGATCCGTTCGTCGGCAAGATGGGGGTGTTTCGCGTCCATCAGGGGACGGTGACCAAGGACAGCCTGCTCTACATCGGCGATGGCCGCAAGCCCTTCAAGGTCGGGCACCTCTTCATGCTCCAGGGCAAGGACCACGTCGAGGTTCCGACCGCGCTGCCGGGCGACATCGTCGCGGTTGCCAAGGTCGACGAGATCCGCTTCGACGCGGTCCTGCACGACGCCGCCGAGGACGACCACATCCACCTCGCGCCGCTGCCGTTCCCGAAGCCCGTCCATGGCCTTGCGATCGCACCCAAGCGGCACGGCGACGAGCAGCGCATGTGGGAGATCCTGACCAAGCTCGTCGACGAGGACCCGTGCCTGAAGCTCGAGCACGTCCCCGGCACCAACGAGACGATCGTCTACGGCCTCGGCGAGCTGCACCTGCGCGTGCTGCTCGAGCGGCTGCGCGAGGTCTACCGCTTCGAGGTCGACACGCGGCCGCCGCGCATCGCCTACCGCGAGACGATCACCGCGCCTGCCGAAGGCCACCACCGGCACAAGAAGCAGAGCGGCGGCGCCGGCCAGTTCGGCGAGGTGTTCCTGCGCGTCGAGCCGCTGGCGCGCGGCACCGGCTTCGAGTTCGTCGACCAGGTCAAGGGCGGGACGATCCCGGGCCAGTTCATTCCCGCGGTCGAGAAGGGCGTGCGCGAGGTGCTCGCCACGGGCGCGATCTCGGGCAATCCGGTCGTCGACGTGCGCGTCGTCGTCTACGACGGCAAGCACCACAGCGTCGACAGCAAGGAGATCGCGTTCGTCACCGCGGGCAAGAAGGCGTTCATGGCGGCGGTGCGCGAGGCTCGGCCGATCGTTCTCGAGCCGATCGTCAACGTCGAGATCACCGCGCCGCAGCAGGCGCTCGGCGACATCACCGGCGACCTCGCGTCGCGGCGCGGCATGGTGAGCGGGACCGCGAACGGCGCGCCCGGGACGATGATGGTGCGCGGCCAGGCGCCGATGTCGGAGCTGCTCGGCTACCAGAGCCGCCTCAACGCGCTGACGAGCGGGCAGGGCCGCTACACGATCGAGTTCTCGCACTACGAGGCGGTGCCGCCCAACACGCAGCAGCAGCTCGTCAGCAGCTTCAAGGTGCGCGACGAGGACTGATGGCGGGAGGCAGCGGCACGCCGCGCTCCCTCATCGGCTCGCGCAGCCGATCGGGGTAGTCGGTGATGATGCCGTCGACGCCCCCTCCATCAGCCTGCGCATGTCGGCGCGCGACGAGCGTGGCTCGCGCGTGGATGGCGACGGCCGTCAGTTCAGCGCCGGCTCGATCCTGGTGTCGCCGTCGCAGTGGACGGCGTAGAGCAGGCCGAGCGGGTTGCCGTGCTCGGTCAGGAACCCGCGCCTGAGGTCGAGGAAGGCGTCGCCGAGGTCGGCGCCGTCGAAGAAGAGATCGAAGAAGCGCCTGGCCCACTCGGCGGCGAACAGCGCCGGTGTCTTGCACTGCGTGCCGATGACGCCGCGCGCGCCCTTGGCCATGAAGTAGGGGACGAAGCCGTCGTAGAACGCGGGCGATAGCTCCGCGGATTCGCAGGCGTTGATGAAGACGAGGGGCTTGCCGGCGAGCGGCGTCGACGTCGGCGCGTCGAGCGCGAGGTCGCCGAGGCTGATCTTGGCGTCGGTGAGGACGAGCGCCGACGCGTCCGGGCCGCCGGGGTCGGCGAGGCCTGCCGCCTCGGCGTGGCAGTAGAAGTAGAGGATCTGGTCGGCGGTCGTCGCGTCGGCGAGCGCACGGACGACGTCGGCGCGCGTCGAGCGCGACGTCACGCCGATCCGCGCGCCTGCCGTGGCCGCCTTCGCCCAGTACGCCTGCTGGTCAGCAACGACGCTGACGCCGAGCTGCGCGTCGATGCCGCTGTTGACGTTGACGCTGACCGCGAGCCGCGGCTGGCTGGCGATCGCGCTGTCGGTCACCGCGAGCGTCGTCTGCAGCGGGATCTCCTCGACGACGTGGCGCATGCCGACGAACAGGTCCCAGTCGAGCTTGGCGCCGGCCGACGCGTCGCCGACGTAGAGCAGTCCCCATGGGATCGGCGCCCCTTCGGCGACGATCTGCAGCTTCAGCCGCTTCGCCCCGTCGCTCGCCGCTTCGCGCAGGTAGGTGCCGACGGACTTCGAGTCGGGTCCGGCGGCCGGGCCGAAGAACACCTTCTGGAACAGCAGCGCGCCGGCGCGCGCCATCGTCGTCAGCGCGAAGTCGCGGTCGGCGGGGGCGATGTCGATGCCGGTCTGGAACACGTACTCGCCCTTGTCGTCCTGGTGCATGACGACCTTCATCAGCTCGCGCCGCGTCGCATCGATCGCGCTGGCGAGAAACGCCGGCTGCAGCGGCAAGCGTGCGCGCGCCGCGACCTCGCCCCAGACGACGCAGTCGTAGCCGCCGTTGCCGAGCGAGAGCGACAGGCCGACGTCGCGCGGCTTCAGGACGCTCGCGGCCGAGGGCGGGCGACCGCGCGCCGTGGCCTCGATCGGCACTGCCGCGTCGCCTCCGACCGTGAAGGTGATGACGATGTTCTGCAGGAAGTTGCCGTCCTTGTGCAAGGTCGCGGTGATCGTCGACGTGCCGTCATGACGGGGCGAGACGTCGAAGCGTGCCTTGTTGTGCGAGCGGCCGGTGCGCGGCACGCGCAGCGGTCGGGTGCGGTCGGTGATCTCGAAGTCTTCGCTGTCGAGTTGCACCGTCACCTCGGTCTCGTCGACGCCCGCGGCGAACAGCGACGCCTCGGCGAACGCCGTAGTCGCGATCGACTCTGCGTGCTGGGCGACATCGACGTCGAAAGCGAGGGTGTACCAGTCGCCCTTGCGCAGCGCCTGGTCGCGCGACTGGTCCTCGAGCGCGACGTTGATCCAGCGCGGCTGGGTCGCTTCCGGCGCGGGCGGCCCCGGACCCTCGCGCGCGCTCGGCGCGGGCGGCGGCATCGCACGCGCTCCCCGGCTCGAACGCGTGGCGCCGATCGCGACGTCGCCCAACGGACCGGCGCCGGACGGTTTGCCAGCGCGCGGAGACGCAGGGATGTCGAGGTCGGACGCTGCCGCTGCCTGACCGACATCGCGGTCGCGCGACGACGAATCGCGCTCGGCGGCCGCACCGTCTCCGAGGAGCCCGCCTGGCGACGAAATCGCTCCACCGGCACCGGGGCGCTGGCCCCGCGTGACCGGCGCGGGCGCGCCGACCGGACCGCGCGGAGCGCCTCCGAGCGTCGCGGCGCGCTCCGGGGGCGTGGTCGCGAGGATCGCCGCCCAGAACGCATGCGCCACCTCGGGATGGGCGATGTCGCTGTGCGCCCCCGATGCGCCGCTGCCGTTCTTGATCACGTCGCTCGCCTCGAGGTTGTAGATCGTCCCTGGCCTGAAGCCGTAGGCGAAGCTCGCGCCGCGCATCGGCAGGTCCTGGGCGCCGTCGACGCCCTGGATGCCGAACGAGCCGATGCCGCCGTAGGCCGGCAGCTCGTCGCCGAGGACGAGCTGGCGTTTGATCTGCGCACCGAGCGGATAGAGACGGCCGACGGCGGTGTCGTGCGACGAGCGCGTCGTCACGATCGGGCCGCGCACCAGGCCGTGCTCGACGATCCGGTGGAAGTACCCGGCGGTTCCCTTCGCATACGGGATGTCGCCGGCGTACGCCCAGAGCGAGAGCGCGCCCTGGACGAGAAAGAGCGAGTCGACCGGGCGTGGCAGGTCGGGTGCGCTCGCCGCGCCCGCGACCGTCGCCGAGACGACGATGCAGCCGAAGCTATGGCCCATGAGGTGGAAGTGCGCGCGCGGCGCGACGATCTGCAGGCGCGCGAGCAGCTCGTGCGCGCCGTTCTCGCCGAACGCGCGCGCACGGTCCTTCATCTTCCAGAACGAGAGCTGCTGAAGCGGCGAGAGGAAGAGTCCGCCCAGGGTGTCGCCGATGCCGAGCAGCTGGGTCGCCGGCCGCGCGCCGCCTGCGGCCTGGCTCTGGGCGATGATGGCCGCCGGGTCGAAGCCCTCCTGGTCGGCACCGGGCGGCGCAGCGCTGCCGCGCGCCTCGAGCCCCGACTCGGCGAAGAGCGCCGCGTAGGCCTTGAGCAGCGCGGCCGACGGCGCGCCGGCGTTCGTCTCCTCGCGAGCGGCGCGCAGGACGGCGCGGATCGCGTCGCGGGCGCGCGGCGTGTCGGCGATGCGGCGCGCCCAGATGTCGACCTCGGCCTCGTCGTCGCCGGCCGACAGCACGGCTGCGCCGCCGGAAGGAGCGTTCTCGTCGCCGAATGGAAGGCTCGGCCAGTGCAGGCCGACGATCAGCGGCGCGAAGCCTCCGGGCCGAGCCTCCGCCGCGGCGCGATCGGCCGCCTGCGCCGCCACTGCGCCGATCCAGCGGTCGAACTGCTCGATCGCCGCCGGCACGTCGCCTTTCCACCCGTGGCTGGTCAGGAGCACGTCGGTGACGGGGCGCGCGGGGTCGGCGAGGCGCTCAGCGACTTGCTCGCTCAGCATGCTGCCATCGGCCTCCGCGCGTTCGTCGCCGTTCTCGTCGAAGACGACCAGGGCGTAGGAGAGATCGGTTCCGGGAAGAGAGCGAACCGGCATTGCGCGCCTCCTTTCGATCAGGGCGAAGGAAGCCTACCCGCTGCCCGGCCGCTCGACAACGCAATCCACCAGCAATGCGGAGGATGCGCCGCGGCGCGGCCGCGTCCCCGACGCGCCGATCAGGAGGCGCTCACCGACGCCATCGTCGCGTCGTCGAACGGCGGGCCGATCTTGAAGATGCCGCTCACGCGCGCGACCGGATTGCCGTCGGCCTCGACCAGGCCCTGCATGAAGACGAGGCTCCTCGTCGCGCGCAGCAGCTGTGCTTCGCCCTGCACCCACGCGCCGAGCGGCGACGCGGCGAGGTAGTCGATCTGCAGGTTGATCGTCGGCAGGAAGCGGTTGCCGACCTCCTTCGACAGCACGTGCGCCGAGATCGGCAGCAGCATGTCGCAGAAGGTCGCCATCATGCCGCCGTGGCAGATCCCCATCGGGTTGCAGTGGCGCCGCTCGACGCGAAAGCCGAGCTGGAGCCCGCTCTCGGTGCGGCGCACGTAGAGCGGCCCGTTGACGCCGATGAAGCCTTCGCCGAAGCGGCGCGCGTGGAAGCCTTCGGGAATGTCTGGCGAATCCGGTGAGGAGCTCATGGTCGGTGCGATGTCGTGGCGCGCCGATGGTGCCAGACTGCGGCCCATCGACGGTCGCCTTCGCGACCATGGAGCCCACGATGAACGAAGAGAGTTTCAACATCAGCATCCGCAAGTTCCTGAAGATGGTCGGCGTCAGCTCGCAGCGCGAGATCGAGCAGGCGGTCGCGCGCGCCCTGGCTGCCCGCACGCTCACGGGCAGCGAGAAGCTGCCGGCGACGATGACGCTCGCGATCCCCGCGCTGCAGCTCAGCGTCAGCTTCGACGGCGAGATCCAGCTGGAATAGCTAGAGCGCGCGGCATGGCCGGGCGATCGATTAGGCTTTCGGCACCGATCCTGCATGCCGGCCCCGGCGCCCCTATGCTCATGAGAATGTCGATCGCCGCCGCCGTCACGACCGCTGCCATCGCCGCCAAGCCGACGACACGCAACCGCGCCGAGATTCCTGCCGAGTACCGCTGGGACTTCTCGGCGATCTACCCGAACTGGGAAGCCTGGGAAGCGGGAATGAAGGAGATGGACGCGCGCACGGACGCGTTCGCGAAGCTGCAGGGAACGCTCGCGCAAGGGTCCGACGCGCTACTCGAGGCCTACCAGTCGTTCGACGAGATCGGCAAGCTCCAGTACCGCCTCTACCGCTATCCGCAGCTGCAGCGCGACGTCGACACGCGCGACCAGACTGTCGCCGGACGATTCCAGCGCATGAGCGCGGTGTTCGCCAAGTTCGAGACCGCGTCGGCCTGGTTCACGCCCGAGCTGCTGAAGGTCCCCGAAGACACGGTGACGGCGTGGCTCGCGCAGACGCCGGCGTTCGCTCCGTACCGCTTCCCGATCCTCGACGCCTACCGGCGCAAGGCGCACGTGCTCGACGACAAGGGCGAGCGGCTGCTCTCGCTCGCGAGCCAGTTCAACGATGCGCCGCGCACGATCTACCAGGAGCTGAGCACCTCCGACATCAAGTTCCCGACCCTGCGTCTGGCCGACGGCAGCGAGGTCGTCCTGAGCCCCGGCAACTACGCCGCGCTGCTCGAGAAGAACCGCAGCCAGGAAGAGCGCGGCAAGGCCGCGGCTGCGCACGTCGGTACCTACGGCGCGACCGCGCACACCTACGCCGCGCTCTACAACGGCACGCTGCAGCGCGACTGGTTTCTCGCCCAGGCGCGCAACTTCGAGACCACGCTGGACGCCGCGCTCGACGGCAACGCGATCCCGCGCGCGGTCGTCGAGACGCTGATCGAGGCGACGCGCGGCGGCGCCGAGCCGTTCCGGCGCTATGCGCGCCTGCGCCGGAAGCTCCTCGGCCTGCCGAGCTACCACCTGTACGACGCCTCCCTGTCGATCTACCACAGCGACAAGACGTACCCGTACGAGCAGGCGCGCGACCTCGCGCTGGCATCGGTCGCGCCGCTCGGCGAGGATTACGTGCAGAAGTACAAGCGCTTCGTCTCGGGCGGCCGGATCGACGTCTACGAGAACGATGGCAAGCGCACCGGGGCGTACAGCGCCGGCGTCTACGGCGTCGGGCCTTACCTGCTGATGAACTACAACGACACGCTCGACGCCGCGTTCACGCTCGTCCACGAGGCGGGGCACGCGATGCACACGGTGCTGTCGTACGAGAGCCAGCCGTTCGTCACCGCCGATTACACCATCTTCGTTGCCGAGGTCGCGTCGACGACGAACGAACGCCTCCTGCTCGAGCAACTGCTCAAGCAGACCAGCGATCCCAAGGAGCGCTTCCTGCTGCTGCAGCACGCGGTCGATTCGATCGTCGGCACGCTCTTCACGCAGGTGCTCTTCGCCGACTTCGAGCTGCGCGCGCACCGGCTGGTCGAGCAGGGCGAGCCGCTGACGACCGAGGTGCTCAACAATCTCTACGCCGGCCTCCTCAAGGAGTATTGGGGCGACGCGCTGACGGTCGACGACTTCTACAAGTGGACCTGGGCGCGCATCCCGCACTTCTTCAACTCGCCGTACTACGTCTACCAGTACGCGACCTGCTTCGCGTCGTCGGCGCAGCTCTACAGCGCGATGACGACCGGCTCGCCCGAGTCGCGCAAGGCCGCGACCGAGCGCTACCTGACGCTGCTGAAGAGCGGCGGCAACGACCATCCGATGGCGCAGCTCAAGAAGGCAGGCGTCGACCTTACCCAGCGCGCGACGATCCAGGCGGTGGTGGACCAGATGGACCGCCTCGTGTCGCAGATGGAGAGCGAGGCGGCGAAGATCCGCTAGCACTCCGGCTTCGCGTGGTCGCCTCGCTACGCTCCACCCTCTACCGGTATCTCTTCTACGGCTGGTTGTTCGGCGACGCGCGCGCCGGCTCCGACCTGGAGCGTGCGCTCGTTCTGCGTCACAACCGCGCCAACGCGCGCTGGCTGCCGCTCTACATGCGGCGCTGGCTCGCCATCGGTGTGCTGCTGACGCTGCTCGAGTTCCTCAGCGAGCGCATGCTCGAGCAGCCGCTGCTCGCGGCGGGATTCGCGGTCGCTCAGGTGCTCGTCGTCGCCTTCCTGCTCGTCACCGCCGTCGGCTGGGCGTTCCTGCGCCGCGACCGCCTCCGGCGCTGACCCGCGTCGGCGCCCGGCGACTTTCTCTCTATCATCGCCCCAGGGAGGTGGCCATCGTCCACCGGGGAGTCGTTATGTCGAGCGATACCGATCGCACTCGTCGTTTGTTGTTCAAGGCCGGTCTCGGTGCTGTCGCGGTCAGCGGCTTCGGCCCGCTCGGACGGGCCGCACTGGCGCAAGGCGCCGCTTTCGAGCATCCATTCGCCAACGGCAAGCGCCAGCTCGTCGCGTTTCCCGAAAAGCGCCCGCTGATCGTGCTCACGACCCGTCCGCCGCAGCTCGAGACCCCGTTCGAGGTCTTCAACGACGGCCTGATCACCCCGAACGATGCGTTCTTCGTGCGCTACCACAATGCCGCGATCCCGACTTCGATCGACGCCGACAAGCACGTGATCAGGATCGGCGGCAATGCGGTGGGCAAGCCGCTCGAGGTGACGATGGCCGACCTGAAGACGCAGTTCAAGCCGGTCGAGATCACGGCCGTCAACCAGTGCTCGGGAAACAGCCGGGCGCTCTTCAGCCCGCGCGTCACGGGCGGGCAGCTCGGCAACGGCGCCATGGGCAACGCCCGCTGGGTCGGCGTGCCGCTGAAGGACCTGCTCGCCAAGGCCGAGGTCCGCAACACCGCCCGTCAGGTGACGTTCGACGGCCTGGACGAGGGCGTGTTCGGCGGTGGCGATTTCGTCAAGTCGCTCGATGTCGCCCAGGCGACCGATCCCGACGTGATCGTCGCCTACCAGATGAACGGCGCCGACATCCCGATGCTGAACGGCTATCCGGTCAAGCTCGTCGTTCCGGGCTACTACGGAACGTACTGGGTGAAGCATCTGTCGGAAATCAACGTCATCGACCACAGCTTCGAAGAGTTCTGGATGAAGCCGGCCTACCGCATCCCCGACAACGACTGCGCCTGCACCACTCCGGGCGTGGCGACGGCGACGCGGCCGATCGGGCGCTTCAACGTCCGCTCGTTCATCACCTCGCTCAAGAACGGCGACCAGGTGCGCGCGGGGCAGGCGGTCGGCGTGCGCGGCATCGCGTTTGACGGCGGCCAGGGCATTCGCGAGGTCTCGTGGTCGGCCGACGGCGGCAAGACGTGGAACGCCGCGGCGCTCGGTGCCGACCTCGGCCGCTATTCGTTCCGCGAGTTCACGTTCGGCGTCAGCTTCCAGAAGGGCCCGTACGACCTGCTCGTCCGCGCCTGGAACCGCGCCGGCGCGAGCCAGCCGATGGAGCCGCTCTGGAATCCGTCCGGCTACATGCGCAACGTCGTCGAGTCCGTCCACGTCGTCGCGGCCTGAGGGACAAGCAATGAACCGCACCGTGAATCGACCGGCAATGAAGCACGTCTTCGCCCTCGCGCTGCTCGCCGCGATCGCGCTCAGCGAGCCCTCGGCCGCAGCCCCCAAAACGATCACGCTCCCGCCCGACGGCGTGCAGCTCGTGCCGAGCAATCTTCCCGGCTATGCCAAGGCGCAGGCGAGCTGCGTCAGCTGCCACTCCGCCGAATACATGCTCTACCAGCCGCCGAACGCAGGCCGCGCGTATTGGGACACGATGGCCAAGCGGATGAAGGCGGTGTTCAAGGCACCGATCGACGATGCGGACATCCCGGCGATCGTCGATTACCTCACGGCGACCTACGGCAACCAGGGCAAATAGCGGCGCGTCAAAACGGCGTGTGGCTCGATCGCAACCAGGCCCCGTGATCTGGACCACGCGCACCCGGGGCAACCCTCGGAATGCCTTGCGCCGGCCGCCCCGCTTCGGCATCCTTAGAGCACGCGATGAGCGTGGGAGAAGGGCGATGGGGGAAGTCGTGGAGGTGGCGAGGACGATGGGGCCGGAGCAGCTCTTTTTCGCGCTCGTCTACCTTTCGGGCTATTCGTTGGCGCTCGGCGAGTTCGCGACCGCGCGCGGCCGTCTGATCGCCGCTGCTGCCGCCTTCTTGGCAGCGGCCGGATTCGCGGTGCTCAGCAGCTCGTGGGCAGCGGGCGTCGTGCTGGTCGGCTTCGCGTCGGTCGGTGTCGGACTCTTCTCGGGCGCGAGCTGGGCGATCTGGCGCGCCGCCGAGCCCGCGCTCGTTCCGGTCGTGCCTCAGGATCCCGCCGCGAACCTGGCGAGGACCTGGGCGACCTCATCGGCGAGGTCGACGAACACCGTGCCGATCTTGAATGCGCCCGCCGCCGAATAGGACGAATAGACCACCTTCGCCGTCGCGCTGACGCTGATCCGCTCGCTGCCGAGCGGGACGTGGAACGTGATGGTGCAGCGCGTGCCCGGCGCGATCGGCCGCGGCGAGACGAGGCACATCCCGTCCCGGCCGAGATCCCAGGCCTGCGCGGGCTTGCTCGTGCTGCCGTGGACGACGGTCGCTTCCCCACGGATCATCTTGCGCGGCGACGCCCTGCGGTTGCGGTCACTTGGCAGCGGCGAGATGGTCATCGCGGGCTCGATCGAAACCGGATCGTGGGGGGACACCGACCCTTGCCGCAGTCTATCGGCGGATGCCTTGGCGCCCACGCGCGGGACCGGGCGCTTGCGCGACAAAGTCGATGGCTTCGGGGACCGGCCGACGATCGGCGGGGCGGCGCGCGCGCCGCTGTGGATCGCATTGGACGATGGTGCGGCGGGTGCTTCCCGGCCCGCCGCCGCGGTCGGGATAGCCCTCTATCGGCATCCGGGCAAATTCGCTTCACTTGGCTGTCGCCAACGAGATTCGTGACTGCCATGAAGCAAGAACCGTCCGAAACCACTTGCACCGCTCGCCTGGCCCGCCGGGCCGGGCTCGCTGCGGCGTGCGCGGCACTCGCGACCGCAGCCCCGGCCGTATTCGCCCAGTCGGGTCCGATCAGGATCGGCGTGCCCACCGCGATGCAGCTGCAGGTCGGCCGCGACACGCAGGACGCCATCAAGATGGCGATCGACGACATCAACGCCAAGGGCGGCCTGCTCGGCCGCAAGCTCGAGATGGTGGTTGCCGACGAGACCGAGAACCCCGAGACCGGCATCAGCGCGATCAAGAAGCTGACCGCCGACGAGAAGGTCGACGTGCTGATCGGCGGCTACACGAGCGGCGTCACGCTTGCGCAGCTGCCGCACATCTCGGCCGCCAAGACGATCTACCTCAACGTCGGCTCGGCGTCGCCCGCGACCAACGCCAAGGTCAAGACCGACTACGACAACTACAAGTACATCTTCCGCGTCGGCCCGCTCAACGCGGCGCTGCAGGCGCGCCAGATGACCGGCTTCATCTCGACCTTCGTCAAGGGCGAGCTCGGCCTCGGCAAGATCGCGATCGTCGGCGAGAACGCGAAGTGGGTGCAGGACCTCGTGCCGCTGCTGAAGAAGGGCGCAACCGAGGCCGGCGCCGACGTGCGCACGGTCGAGTTCTTCGACGCGCAGACGTCCGATTTCTCGCCGCTCTTCTCGAAGGTGGAGGACTCGGGCGCGCAGTACATGGTCGTCGTCCTCTCGCACGCGTCGAGCGACATCTTCGCCAAGCAGTGGC
>DASXXO010000471.1:0-3636 GCA_036503045.1 Caldimonas sp.
GCGTGCGGCGCACCGCCACGTCGACGCGGCGCCGCTGCCGATCGTCGTCAAGGCAGACGGGCTCGCCGCCGGCAAGGGCGTCGTCGTCGCAGCGACGCGCGAGGAAGCGCACGCTGCGGTCGAGTCGATGCTCGGCGCGTCGGCGCCGGCCGGCAGCCGCGTCGTCATCGAGGAGTTCCTCGAAGGCGAGGAGGCGAGCTTCATCGTCGTCTGCGACGGCAGGAGCGTGCTGCCGCTCGCGAGCAGCCAGGACCACAAGCGGATCGGCGACGACGACCGCGGCGCCAACACCGGCGGCATGGGCGCGTACTCGCCCGCGCCGGTGTTGACCCCCAACGTGCACGCGCGCGTCATGCACGAGATCGTCGTGCCGACGCTCGAGGGTTTGGCCTCCGAAGGGCGCCCCTTCGTCGGCTTCCTCTACGCCGGGCTGATGATCGACGCGCACGGCACGCCGAAGACGGTCGAGTTCAACTGCCGCCTCGGCGACCCGGAAGCGCAGGTGATCCTGATGCGCCTGAAGACCGACCTGTTCGAGCTGCTGATGCAGGCGACTGCGCCGTCCGATGCGCACCCGCTCGGCGAAGTCGAGCTGTACTGGGACCGGCGCGTCGCGCTCGGCGTCGTCATGGCGGCGGCTGGCTACCCGGCCGCGCCGCGCAGCGGCGATCCGATCTCGGGTCTGGCCGGACCGGCGCACGAGCGCGACAGCGATGCCGACGCGGTCAAGGTCTTCCATGCAGGCACGGCGCTTCGCGGCCACCAGGTCGTGACCGCCGGCGGCCGCGTCCTCTGCGTCACCGCGCTCGGCGACTCGACGCGCCAGGCGCAGCTGCACGCGTACCAGGCGCTGCGCGAGATCTCGTTCGCCGGAGCGCTGTGGCGCCGCGACATCGGCCAGCGGGCGATCGGCCGCTAGCAACGCGCCGCATGGACCCGAGCGCCGTCCGCGATTACCTGCTCGGCCTGCAGGCGCGCATCGTCGCTGCATTCGAGCAGGAGGGCGGCGACGCGTTCATCGCCGACGCCTGGCAGCGCGAGCCCGGCGGCAAGCTCGAGGGCGACGGCGTCTCGCGCCTCGTCGAAGGCGGCACTCTTCTCGAGCGCGGCGGCGTCGGCTTCTCGCACGTGCGCGGCGCCGCGTTGCCCGCATCGGCGACCCAGCACCGCGCCGTCGAGCTCGCCGACGCTCCGTTCGAAGCGCTCGGCGTCTCGCTCGTCTTTCATCCGCGCAACCCGTACGTGCCGACGGCGCACATGAACGTGCGCATGCTCGCCGCATCGCCGCCCGGCCGCGAGCCGGCGGTCTGGTTCGGCGGCGGCTTCGACCTCACGCCGTATTACGGCTTCGAGGACGACGCGATCCACTTCCATCGCACGGCGCGCGACGCGCTGGCGCCGTTCGGCGCCGACAAGTACCAGCGCTTCAAGCGCTGGTGCGACGAATACTTCTTCCTCAAGCACCGCAACGAGCCGCGCGGCATCGGCGGAATCTTCTACGACGACTTCGCCGAGGGGGGCTTCGCCAACGGCTTCGCGCTGATGCGCGCAGTGGGCGAAGCGTTCACCGCCGCGTACCTGCCGATCGTTCGCCGCCGGCGCGACCTGCCGTACGGCGAGCGCGAGCGCGAGTTCCAGGCCTATCGGCGCGGCCGCTACGTCGAGTTCAACCTCGTGTTCGACCGCGGCACGCTGTTCGGCCTGCAGTCAGGCGGCCGGGTCGAGAGCATCCTGCTGTCGATGCCGCCGATCGTCACCTGGCGCTACGACTGGCATCCGGCGCCGGGGACTCCCGAAGCGCGTCTCTCCAGCGATTTCCTGCGCCCGCGCGACTGGGCCGACGAGGCAGCGCCTGGCGCGGGCAACGCGGCGCGATGAAGCGCGTCGGCATTTTCGGCGGCAGCTTCGACCCGGTGCACAACGCGCACCTTGCGCTCGCCGGCCTCGCGCTCGAGCAGGTGAGGCTCGACGAGGTGCGCTGGATCCCGGTCTGGCAGTCATCGCAGAAGACCAGAAAGCTGAGCGACGCGGCCGATCGCGAGGCGATGGTCCGCCTGGCGATCGCCGGCGAGTCGCGCTTCGTGCTCGACCGGGTCGAGCTGCGCCGGCGCGGCGTCAGCTACACGCTCGACACCGTGCGCGAGCTCGCCGCTGCCGAGCCGGGCGCCGAATGGGTGCTGATCCTCGGCCAGGACCAGTACGCGACGCTGCACACCTGGCGCGACTGGCGCGAGCTCGTCGCGCGGGTGACGCTGGCGATCGCCAACCGGCCCGACGTCGCGGCGACGGTCAACGAACAGATCGCCCGCGTTCCGCACCAGATCGTGACCCTGCCAATGATGGACATCTCGTCCACCGAAGTGCGGCGCCGGGTCGCTGCGGGAGAGTCGATTGCCGGTTTCGTTCCGCCGGCGGTCGCGCGCTATATTGAGCGCCGCCAGCTGTATCGCTGAACGCCTCGCAGAGGCAGACTTCAAGGAGCTAGATGGACATTCGCAAGCTGCAGCGCGTCATCGTCGATGGTCTGGAAGACGTCAAGGCCCAGAACATCGTGGTCTTCAACACCGAGCATCTGTCCCCGCTCTTCGAACGCGTCATCGTCGCGTCCGGAACGAGCAACCGGCAGACCAGGTCGCTGGCAGCGAGCGTTCGCGACGCGGTGAAATCGGCCGGCGCGCCCTCGCCGCGCACCGAAGGCGAGGACAACGGCGAATGGATCATCGTCGACTGCGGTGCCGCGGTCGTCCACGTCATGCAGCCCGCCATCCGCGAGTATTACCACCTCGAGGAGCTGTGGGGCGAGAAGCCCGTGCGAATGAAAATCACCGACGTGACGGCGTCGCGGCGGAAGGCGGCACCGGCCGACGCCGACGAGCACCGCGCGCGGCCCCGTGCGGCCGGAGCGCGCAAGCTTCCGGCCAAGCGGCCCGTCGTGCGCACGTCGGGAGGCAAATCGGTCGCAACATCGGCCAAGCCCAGAGCGGGCGCGCCATCGGCCAAGCCGGCAGGCAAGAAGGCGGCGCACGCGCGCCCGGCGGCAAAGGCCCGCCGTCCGGCCGCCAGGACCGCGGGCGCGCGACGCTGAGCGGCGCCGCACGCCACGCCTCGTCCGGCGCTTCGCTGCCGGCGCGGCGCGCCGCGTGAGGATCGTGCTCGTCGCTGTCGGGGCGCGCATGCCGGCGTGGGTCGACGCCGCCTTCGGCGACTTCGCCAAGCGGATGCCTGCCGAGCTCCGTCTCGAGCTGAAGGAGGTCAAGGCCGAGCCACGCGCGGGCAAGAACGCGGCGCAGCTGATGGCCGCCGAAGCGGCGCGCATCGAGGCTGCGGTCCCGCGCGGGGCGCGCCGCGTCGTGCTCGACGAGCACGGCGATCGCGTGACCTCCGCGCAGCTCGCCGCGCGCATCGCCGCCTGCAGCGCGGCGACATGGTCGCGCGCGTAGGTGATGTGCCCCGATTCGTGCTGCTCGAGCGCGGCGAGATAGCGGTGCCAGCCGGCGCGGACCGCGTCGGGCACCGCCGCCTCGTTCGCCAGCCGCGGCAGCCTCACCGTCGCGCTGAACGTCACCAGTGCGGTTTGGGGATAGCAATGGCCTTGTTTGTCGCCCTTCCACGTCCAGCCGATCTGCCAATGGGTCA
>DASXXO010000472.1:0-13821 GCA_036503045.1 Caldimonas sp.
GAGCGCGTCGCCGCCGGGCGGCGCCATGAAAAATCCCCGCCGCGGCCGGGCTTCCTTCGCGGACTTTCCGGCGCGCCGGTGCTGCCCTCGACTCAGAGCTTCTGCGCCTGCATGAAGTCGTCGAAGCTGGCCTCGGTGAAGCGGAACCAGAGGTTGGCGTCGCGGCGGTAGTTCTGGTAGTCGGCGAAGATCTTCTTCCAGTCGGCGTTGCTGGCGCTCAACTCGGCGTACACCTCGCCGGCGGCCTTGAACGAGGCTTCGATCATGTCCTTCGGGAACCGGTACAGCTTCACGCCCTGGCCGACCAGGGTCTTGAGGGCGGGCGGATTGCGGTAGTCGTACTTGGCCAGCATGTCCACGTGCGCGTACGCCGACGCCATCTCGACGATCGCCTTGTACTCCGCCGAGAGAGCCTCGTACGCCTTGGTGTTGACGAAGAAGTCGATCTGCGGCCCGCCCTCCCACCAGCCCGGGTAGTAGTAGTTCGGCGCGACCTTGTTGAAGCCGAGCTTCAGGTCGTCGTACGGCCCGACCCACTCGGCGGCATCGATCGTGCCCTTCTCGAGCGCCTGGTAGATCTCGCCGCCGGGGATGTTCTGCGGCACGCCGCCGATGCGCTCGATGACCTTGCCCGCGAAGCCGCCGATGCGGAACTTCAGGCCCTTCATGTCGGCGTTCGACTTGATCTCCTTGCGGAACCAGCCGCCCATCTGCGCGCCGGTGTTGCCGCCCGGAAAGTTGATGATGTTGTACTTGGCGTAGAACTCGCGCATCAGCTTCAGGCCATTGCCTTCGTACATCCACGCCGTCATCTGGCGCGCATTCAGGCCGAACGGAATCGCGCAGCCGAGCGCGAACACCGCATCCTTGCCGAAGAAGTAGTAGGGGGCCGTGTGCGCCGCCTCGACAGTGGCGTTCTGCACGCCGTCGACCACGCCGAACGCGGGCATCAGCTCGCCGGCCGCGTGCGCGGTGACCTGGAACTTGCCGCCGGTCATCTCGCCCACTTTCTTCGCGAACACCTCGGCGGCGCCGAACAGCGTGTCGAGCGAGCGCGGGAAGCTCGACGCGATGCGCCAGCGGATGTTCGCCTGGGCGTGGACGATCGCAGGCGCCGCGCCTGCGGCGAGCACGCCCGCCAGGCCGGTCTTGCGGATGAATGAGCGACGCTCCATGAGAACTCCTTCGAATGACCGGGATCGGTGCGGCGCGATTCTAGAAACGCCATCCTTGCGCGATGACCGGGATTTACCCCGCTTCGCACGGCGCTCCGTCACGCCGGCAACGCTCCCCGAGCGCGCCGCCGCGCGTCACGCGCCGGCGATCTTCATCCGGTCGATCAGGACCGAGCCGATCGTCCTGCTGCCCATCGTGTACGTGTCGGCGCCCACCGCGACGATCCCTTCGAACATCGTGCGCAGGTTGCCGGCGATCGTGACTTCGTGCACCGGAAACGAGAGCTTTCCGTTCTCGACCCAGAACCCCGCCGCGCCGCGCGAGTAGTCGCCGGTCACGTAGTTGATGCCCTGCCCCATCAGCTCGATCACGAACAGGCCGCGGCCGAGCTTTCTCAGCATCGCGTCGAGGTCGTCCTCGGGCCGGGTGCGGCGCGAGGTCAAGGTGAGATTGTGCGAGCCGCCGGCATGGCCGGTCGTGCGCATGCCGAGCTTGCGCGCCGAGTAGCTCGACAGGAAGTAGGTGCAGACGGTGCCGGCGTCGACGATCCGCGCCGGCCGCGTCGCGACGCCTTCGTCGTCGAAAGGGGCGCTGCCCTTGCCGCGCGGCACGTGCGGATCCTCGTGGATGTCGATGTGCTCGGGCAGCACGCGCTTGCCGAGGCTGTCGAGCAGGAACGACGACTTGCGGTAGAGGGCGCCCCCGCTCGTCGCCTGCACGTATGCGCCGAGCAGCGACGACGCGAGCGACGACTCGAACAGCACCGGCACCTCGCAGGTCCTGATCTTGCGGGACGCGAGGCGCGACAAGGCGCGCTCGGCGGCATAGCGGCCGATGACCTCGGGCGGGGCGAGCTCGTCGGCCGAGCGCATCGACGAGTACCACGCGTCGCGCTGCATGTCCTCGCCGTTCAGGCCCGGCAGCGAGGCGATCGGCGCAACCGACAGCGACTGGCGCGAGCTCGCGTAGCCGGCGCCGAAGCCGCGCGTGTTGCCCGCGTAGAAGTGCGACTGCTGGGCCGAGACGCCGGCGCCTTCCGAGTTCGTGATGCGGCGGTCGACCGCGAGCGCGGCGGCCTCGCAGCGCGCGGCGAGGGCGATCGCCCCCTCGGCGTCGATCGCCCAGGGATGAAAGAGGTCGAGGTCGCGCCCGGCGGCCTCAGGCGGGGCGAGGTCGGCCTCCTCGGGCAGGCCGGCCGCGGGATCCTCGGCGGTGAAGCGCGCGATGTCGTGCGCGGCGCGCACCGTCTGCTCGAGCGCGGCGCGCGAGAAGTCGGACGTGCTCGCGTTGCCGCGCCGCTGGCCGACGTAGACCGTGACGCTGATCGACTTGTCGCGGTTGCGCTCGATGTTCTCGGTCTCGCCCTTGCGCACCGAGACCGACAGCCCCACTCCCTCGGACACCTCGGCGACCGCGTCGCTCGCGCCGAGCCCCTTGGCGGTCGCGAGGCAGGTCTCGACGAGCTCGCGGAAGCGATCGCGCGAATAGGCGAAGCCGGAGGACGTCGGCTCTGGGGCCGCGGATGCGATGGGCATGGGAGATGAGGGTGGCGGGCGCGAACGCCTCGAACGCAGGGCCCGGCTGCGCAGGGCGGCGACTATCATAACGAGGCTTCGTCGCGCAGCGCTCCAGACTTGCTTTCGCTTCCCCGCCGATGACCGAACGCCCTGCGTCCGCTGATGCGCTGCCCGACCCGGACGACGCGGCGGGAGGCAGCGCGCGTCCGCATTCCGAGCGGCCGAGCAAGACCAGGCGCAAGCTCGCATCGCACGAGCTGCAATCGCTCGGCGAGTCCTTGCTCGAGCTTCCCGACGAGCAACTCGCGACCCTCGGCCTCGAAGAGCCGTTGCTCGACGCGCTGCGCGCCGCGCGCCGCATGCGCAGCCACGAGGCGCGGCGGCGCCAGATGCAGCTGATCGGCAAGCTCATGCGCTCGGCCGACGTCTCCTTCGCGCGAAGCGCCGTCGCTGAACGCCAACTCGGCCGCGCGCGCGACGCGCTCGCGCTCCACGAGGCCGAGCGCTGGCGCGCCGAGCTGATCGCCGACGACGCGGCGACGACGCGCTTCGCGCGCGCGCACGCCGGCGCCGACCTGCAGCAGCTGCGCGCGCTGGTGCGCAACGCGCGCAAGGAAGCGGCGAGCGCGCCCGAGCAGCGCAACGGCCGTGCCTACCGCGAGCTGTTCAAGTTGATCCGCCTGCACGAGAGCGATGGCTGAGGCGAATTCGGGCGAATTCGGAACACGCCACCCGGTCCGCATCGGCCTGGTGTCGGTGAGCGACCGCGCCTCGGCGGGCGTCTACGACGACAAGGGGATCCCGGCGCTGCGCGACTGGCTGTCGCGCGCGATCCTCAACCCGGTCGACTGGGAAACGCGCCTGATCGCCGACGAGCAACCCGTGATCAGCGCGACCTTGCGCGCGCTCGTCGACGACGTGCGCTGCGACCTGGTGCTGACGACCGGCGGCACCGGGCCGGCGCCGCGCGACGTCACTCCCGAGGCGACGCTCGCGATCGCGACCAAGGAGATGCCCGGCTTCGGCGAGCAGATGCGGCGCATCGGCCTGGCGTTCGTGCCGACCTCGATCCTGTCGCGCCAGGTCGCGGTCGTCCGCGGTCGAGCGCTGGTCATCAACCTGCCCGGCCAGCCCAAGGCGATCGCCGAGACGCTCGGCGGCCTGCCGGGCGCGACGCCGCCGGTGCCCGGCATCTTCGCCGCGGTGCCCTACTGCATCGACCTGATCGGCGGCCCCTACATCGAGACCGACGCCGCGGTCTGTGCCGCGTTCCGGCCGAAGTCGGCGATCAGGCCAAGCGCTACCGGCTGACCCTCACTTCACGAGCCGGTTCAGCCGCTCGGAGTCGAAGTTCTCGGTCGTGTGCGCCTCCCCCGGCACGCAATCCTCGGTCGGCAGCTCGCGCGTGCGCGACGACAGCTTCTCGATCGCCTGCCAGAGGAGCGCGATCTGGTGCTCGTGCCCGGAGGCGTTGTCGATCAGGCCCTTCATCGCCTGCGACACCGGGTCGTCGCCCTGCGTCACGCCGTAGGCCGAAAAACCCATCCGCGCCGCCTTCTCTTCGCGCGTGGCCTCGTCCTCGGCGAGGATGATCCGCGCGGGGTTGCCGACCGCGGTCGCTCCGGGCGGCACCGGCTTCAGCACGACGGCGCTCGAGCCGACGCGCGCGTTGTCGCCGACCGTGAAGCCGCCGAGGATCTGCGAGTTCGCGCCGACGATCACGCCGCGGCCGAGCGTCGGGTGGCGTTTCGCCCCCTTCGTGAGCAAAGTACCGCCGAGCGTCACGCCCTGGTAGATGGTGCAGTCGTCGCCGATCTCGGCGGTCTCGCCGACGACCACGCCCATGCCGTGGTCGATGAAGACGCGCCGGCCGATCTTCGCCCCGGGATGGATCTCGATGCCGGTGATGAGCCGCGCGAGATGCGAGACCCAGCGCGCCATCCAGTGAAAGCCCTGGCGGCGCCACCACGACGCCTGGCGGTGCAGGACGACCGCGTGCAGGCCCGGATAACAGGTGAGCACCTCCCACGACGAGCGCGCCGCAGGGTCGCGCTCGCGGATGCAGGCGATGTCTTCGCGAAGGCGCTCGAACATGGTCGTCCCCGGAGGAGAGCCGGGCAGTTTAGCGGCAGCGCTCGGAAATCGCTCGCGCGATGCCGCGCAGGATGTGGACCTCTTCCTCGCCGAGCTCGGCGCGATGGACGAGCAGGTGCAGGCGCGCCATCAGCTTCTTGGGCGCGGCCGGGTCGAGAAAGCCCAGCGCCTCGAGCGCTTCCTGCCAGTGCTCGAGCACGCCGCGCACCGCGACCTCGTCGGCGCGGCGCGGATCGACCGCCGGCGGCGGCGCGGCGAAGCCGCCGCGCGCCTGGCGCCAGTCGTAGGCGACGAGCTGCACCGCCTGGGCGAGGTTGAGCGATCCGTACGCGGGGTCGGTCGGGATCCTCAGGCACGCGTTGCACGCGTACACGTCGTCGTTGGCGAGGCCGTAGCGCTCCGAGCCGAACACGAACGCGACCCGATGCGAGCTCGGCGCGAGCGTCGCGAACAGCTCGCGCGGCGCGCGGTTCGGCGGCCCGAAGTCGCGCGGCGTCATCGCCGTCGCGCAGCTGTAGGTGACGCCTTCGAGCGCCTCGGCGAGCGTCTGGACGACGCGCGCGCCGGCGAGCACGTCGGTCGCGCCGCTGGCGAGCGCGATCGCCTCGGCGCGGCGCTGCACGTTGGACCAGCGCGGCGCGACGAGGACGAGGTCGGAGAAGCCCATCACCTTCATCGCCCGCGCCGCGGCGCCCACGTTGCCTGCATGGCTGGTGCCGACGAGGACGAAGCGGGTGGGGTCGAAGGACATGGACAGCTAAAATTGGCGTCGCCCATTTTGCAGCGCGCCCGCACGGGGCCCGGCGCTCGCGCCGCACCGCTCCCGCCGAAAGTCTTCCTCATGTCCCAAGCGCTGCACCCGATGCTCAACATCGCCATCAAGGCGGCGCGCGCCGCCGGGGCGATCATCAACCGCGCCTCGCTCGACCTCGACCGCCTGCAGGTCAACACCAAAGCGCCGAACGACTTCGTCACCGAGGTGGACCACGCCGCCGAGGCGGCGATCATCGACACGCTGCTCGCCGCGTATCCGGGCCACGGCATCCTCGCCGAGGAGTCCGGCAGCGTCCGCGGCGCGCGCGACAGCGAGTACGTCTGGATCGTCGATCCGCTCGACGGAACGATGAACTTCATCCACGGGCTGCCGACGTACGCGGTGTCGATCGGGTTGTCGTTTCGCAACCTTATCCAGCAGGCGGTCGTCTACGACCCGGCGCGCAACGACCTCTTCTACGCGACCCGGGGGCGCGGCGCCTACCTCAACGACAAGCGCCTGCGCGTCGCCAAGCGCACGCGCATCGCCGACGCGCTGATTGGCACCGGCTTTCCGTTCAGGAAGGGCGACGACCTCGGCCAGTACCTGAAGATCCTCGAGACGGTGATGAAGAGCTGCGCCGGAGTGCGCCGCCCGGGCGCGGCGGCGCTCGACCTCTGCTACGTCGCGGCCGGCTGGTACGACGGCTTCTTCGAGACGGGGCTTTCGCCCTGGGACGTCGCCGCCGGGTCGCTCCTGGTCACCGAGGCGGGCGGACTGGTGGGCAATTTCACCGGCGAGGCCGACTTCCTGCACCAGCGCGAGGTCGTCGCCGGGAGCCCGAAGATCTACGGCCAGCTCGTCCAGATGCTCGCGCCGTACACCAACGTCGCGCGCGGCCCGGCGAGCGAGACCACGGCATAGCGCCGGCGCTGAGCGAAGGCGACAGCGGCTTCTATACTGCATTCCTCTTGCACAGACATGAGCTGGCCCTCGAGCGACGGGTCGCCATGCACGCCCACCGGCCGCTCTGCCAGGCATGGATCAACCCGACGTCGTCGCGACCCTGCGGGGCGACCTGACCGACTGGCGCCAATGGATGGCACGCGTCGTGGTGCTCGCCCACGCCGCGGCAGCGGGGCTTGCGGTGGTCGCGTTCACCTGGCTGAGCGATCGCGCCCTGCAAGGCTTTGCGGCGCTCTACCGCTGGCACGAATGGGCGCCTCTTCTCTGGACGCCGGCCTGGACCGCGGGGCTCGCGTGGCTGACGCGGCGCTACTACCCCGGCGCCACCGGCTCCGGCATCCCGCAGGTGATGGCTGCGCTCTCGCCGAGCGTCGTCGCAGAGCAGCGGGCAGGCCTCGTCTCGTTGCCGCTGTCGATCGCGAAGACCGTCCTGACCGCAGGCGGCCTGCTCGGCGGCCTCGCCATCGGCCGCGAAGGGCCCTCGGTGCAGATTGCCGCCGGCATCCTCCAGCATGCCCAGCGCTGGCTGCCGCAACGCACCGCGATCACGCAGGAGGGGCTGCTGGTGGCAGGCGGCGCCGCCGGCATCGCCGCTGTCTTCAACGCGCCGCTCGCCGGCGTCATGTTCGCCATCGAAGAGCTCACGCGCAAGATCGAGCAGCGCAGCAGCGGCCTGATCGTCGCCGCCATCGTGCTCTCCGGTCTGATGGCGGTGTCGGTGTTCGGCAATGCAACCTACTTCGGCGTCATCCGCGTACCGCGCCTCGGCCTCAGCTACATCCTGCCGGGACTGCTCGTGGTCATCGGCTGCGGCCTGCTCGGCGGATTCTTCTCGCGCCTCCTGTATGCGTCGATCGTCGGCGCAGGCAGCGATCGCTTCAGCGGCTGGCGGCGCAGCCATCCGGTCCCCTTCGCTGCGGCGTGCGGCCTGGTGATCGCGTTGATCGGCATCGTCAGCGGTGGCGCGACCTTCGGCAGCGGCTACGAATACACGCGCCGACTGGTCGAGGGGCACATCGACGTGCCGCTGCTCTACGTCACGCTGCGCCTGATCGCGACCTGGCTGGCGGTGTGGTCGGGCGTCCCGGGTGGCCTGTTCGCGCCCTCCTTGGCGATCGGTGCCGGGGTCGGCGCCGACGTCGCGCTGCTGCTCCAGATGGGCGACGGCTCGGCGCCGTTGATCGCCCTCGGCATGACAGCGTTCCTCGCAGCGATCACGCAGGCGCCGATCACCGCGTTCATCATCGTGATGGAGATGGTCGACGGGCACGCGATGGTGCTGAGCCTGATGGCCGCTGCGCTGCTCTCGAGCCTCGTCTCGCGCTGGCTGAGCCGGCCGCTCTACTCGGCCCTCGCGCTAGCGACGCTGCGCCGGCTCGGCCATGCCGATCCTGCGCCGCACGCGTGAGGGCGCCGAGGCGCCCTCCGATCGGAGGAAGCGAGATCGCCGGGTGCCACGAGGCGACCGATCGTGCCGGAACGACCATCACGTAGACTGAAAAGTCGTGTCCTCTTCAGCGCCTGGCGATCCGTCGTTGTCCGCCCACACGCCGATGATGGCGCAGTACCTGCGCATCAAGGCCGACCACCCCGACACGCTCGTCTTCTACCGGATGGGCGACTTCTACGAGCTCTTCTACGACGACGCCAAACGCGCGCATCGACTGCTCGACATCACGCTGACCTCGCGCGGCGCGAGCGCAGGCGCGCCGATCCCGATGGCGGGAGTCCCGGTGCACGCGGTCGAGACCTATCTCGCGCGCCTGGTCAAGCTCGGCGAGCCGGTGGCGATCTGCGAGCAGGTGGGCGAGGTCGGTGCCAACAAGGGGCCGGTCGAGCGCAAGGTCGTGCGCATCGTCACGCCGGGAACGCTCACCGAGAGCGACCTGCTCGCCGAGCGGAGCGACGCCGTGCTGATGGCGGTCGCGCGCCACGCGCAGCGCTTCGGCCTCGCCTGGACGGCGCTCTCGAACGGCGAGATCGGCCTCGCCGAATGCAGCGCGGGCGAGCTCGCGGGCTGGCTGGCGCGGATCGCGCCCGCCGAAGTCCTGGTCGACGGCGACCTGCCCGCGGGCAGCATCGATAGCAGCGCGGGAACGACGATCACGCGCCGGCCGCCGTGGCAATTCGACCCTGCGCTCGGCAAGCGAACGCTCTGCGCGCAGCTGCGCGTCGCCTCGCTCGCCGCGTTCGGCGCCGACGAGCTCGCCGCGGCGCAGGCCGCCGCCGGCGCGCTGCTCGCCTACGCCGAGCACACCCAGGGGCGCGCGCTCGCGCACGTCCACCGTCTGTCGGTGCAGCGCGCGAGCGAGCTGATCGACCTGCCGCCGGTGACGCACAGGAACCTCGAGCTGACGAAGACGCTGCGCGGACGTGATGCGCCGACGCTGCTCTCGACGATCGACCTCTGCGTCAGCGGCATGGGTAGCCGGGCGCTGCGCCACTGGCTGACGCAGCCGCTGCGCGAACGGCGCGTCGCGATCGATCGCCACGACGCGATCGCGACGCTCCTCGCCGGCCGCCCCGAGGCGCTGCGTGACGCGCTCCGCCACGGCGCCGACGTCGAGCGGATCGGCGCGCGCATCGCTTTGCGCCAGGTGCGGCCGCGCGAGCTCGCCGGGCTGCGCGCGACGCTCGTCGCCTTGCCGCAGGTGCGTGCGGCGCTGCCTGCCGAAGGCTCGGTCCTGCTCGAGATGCTCGGCGACGCGCTCGCGCCGCCAGACGACGTCGTGCGGCTGCTGGGTGCGATCGCCGACGAGCCGGCCGCGCTGCTGCGCGACGGCGGCGTCATCGCCGCCGGCCACGACGCCGACCTCGACGAGCTGCGCGCGATCGGCCGTGGCAGCGACGCATACCTCATCGAGCTCGAGGCGAAGGAGCGCGCGCGCACCGGCATCGCGACCCTGCGCGTCCAGTTCAACCGCGTGCACGGCTTCTTCATCGAGGTCGCGCAGTCTCAAGCCGAGCGCGTGCCGGCCGACTACCGGCGCCGCCAGACGATGAAGAACGCCGAGCGCTTCATCACGCCGGAGCTGAAGGCGTTCGAGGACAAGGCGCTCTCGGCCGGCGAGCGCGCTCTCGCGCGCGAGCGCGCGCTCTACGAGCGGCTGCTCGACGCGCTCGCGCCGCACCTCGAGGCGCTCGCGGCGGTCGCGCGCTCGCTCGCCGCGCTCGACGCGCTCGCCGCGCTTGCCGAGCAGGCGCGGCGCGCCGACTGGTGCCGGCCGCGCTTCGTCAAGGAGCCGCTGATCGAGATCGAGCGCGGCCGCCATCCGGTCGTCGAGGCGCGCCTGCAGGAGGACGGCAAGCCCTTCATCGCCAACGACTGCCGGCTCGACGCGCGCTGCCGCATGCTCGTCATCACCGGGCCGAACATGGGCGGCAAGAGCACCTTCATGCGCCAGGTCGCGCTGATCGTCCTGCTCGCCTCGATCGGCTCGTACGTCCCCGCGGCGGCGTGCCGGCTCGGCCCGATCGATGCGATCCACACCCGGATCGGCGCCGCCGACGACCTCGCCAACGCGCAGTCGACCTTCATGGTCGAGATGACCGAAGCCGCGACGATCGTCCACTGCGCGACCGAGCATTCGCTGGTCCTGATGGACGAGATCGGCCGCGGCACGTCGACCTTCGACGGCCTCGCGCTCGCCGGCGCGATCGCGCACCACCTGCACGAGAAGAACCGCGCGTTCACGCTGTTCGCGACGCACTACTTCGAGCTCACCGAGTTCCCGCTCCAGCACGCGCTCGCGAAAAACGTCCACGTCGCCGCGGTCGAGAGCAGCGAAGGCAACGAGATCGCGTTCCTGCACGAGATCGAGGCCGGCCCGGCGAGCCGCAGCTACGGCGTCCAGGTCGCGCGCCTTGCCGGCATGCCGCCGCTGCTGCTGCGCCAGGCGCGCGCCGCGCTCGAGCGGCTCGAGGCCGAGCGGATCGCGCGCCAGCCGCAGATCGACCTTTTCGCTGCCGCGGCGCGCGCGGACGACGGCGCGCCGGCAAGCGTGGACGACGCCACGGGCGCGCCCGATTCCGTGCTCGAGCAGGCGGTCGCCGCGCTCGACCCCGATATCCTCTCGCCGAGAGAAGCGCTCGAAGCGCTGTACCGCCTCAAGGCCCTGCAACGAGACCCACCATGACCTACTGCGTAGCCGTCAAGCTCGACGCCGGGCTGGTCTTCCTCTCCGACTCGCGCACCAACGCCGGGCTCGACCAGATCGGCACCTTCCGCAAGATGATGGTCTACGAGCGCCCCGGCGACCGCTTCATGGTGATGCTGTCGGCCGGCAACCTCTCGATCTCGCAGCAGGTGCGCGAGATCCTGCAGATCGAAGAGCTGAGCGACGCCGAACACCCGCCGATCACGATCTGGAACGCGACCAGCATGTTCGACGCCGCGCGCGTCCTCGGCGCGGCGGTGCGCCGCGTCTACGATCAGGACGGCGCGTCGCTCAAGAAGTCGGGGCTCGACTTCAACGCGTCGATGATCCTCGGCGGCCAGATCCGCGGCGAGGCGATGCGGCTGTTTCTCGTCTACTCGGCGGGCAACTTCATCGAGGCGACACGCGAGACGTGCTTCTTCCAGATCGGCGAGTCGAAGTACGGCAAGCCCGTGCTCGACCGCATGATGCGGCCCTCGACGCCGCTCGACGAGGCCGCCAAGTGCGTGCTCGTGTCGATGGACTCTAGCCTGAAGTCGAACCTCTCGGTCGGCCTGCCGCTCGACCTCGCGGTCTACGAGGTGAACCGCTTCGAGTCGTCGCAGATCGTCTGCATCGACGAGCGCAACCCCTACTTCCAGATGATCCGCAGCAGCTGGGGCGAGAAGCTCCGCCAGGCGTTCGAGGCGATCGAGGACCCGCAGTGGGACGCCGACCAGTCGGCGGCGGCGCCGCTCTGCGTGCCCTCGCAGCGCTACGAGACGATGAAGAAAATCACCCACCCGGGCGAGAAGCTCGTCTGAGGCGATCGTGACCGGCGGCCTTGGCAGCAGCGCTCTGACCGGGATATCACTCCGGACGATCCGATCGCCGCAAAGGGGGCCCGTATAATCGCGCTTTACCACCGCGGCATTCGCACCCCGGCGTGCGGGCGTCGAACGCAATGACCAAGTTCGTCTTCGTCACCGGCGGCGTGGTGTCCTCGCTGGGCAAGGGCATCGCTTCTGCGTCCCTCGCCGCGATCCTCGAATCGCGGGGCCTCAAAGTCACCCTGATCAAGCTGGATCCGTACCTCAACGTCGATCCGGGAACGATGTCGCCGTTCCAGCACGGCGAGGTGTTCGTCACCGAAGACGGCGCCGAGACCGACCTCGATCTTGGCCACTACGAGCGCTTCATCACCACCAAGATGCGGCGCACCAACAACTTCACGACCGGCCAGATCTACAAGAGCGTGCTCGAGAAGGAGCGGCGCGGCGACTATCTCGGCAAGACCGTGCAGGTGATCCCGCACGTCACCAACGAGATCCAGGAGTTCGTGCGGCGCGGCGCCAATCCCGATCCGGGAGTCGAGATGGACGTCGCGATCGTCGAGGTCGGAGGCACGGTCGGCGACATCGAGTCGCTGCCGTTCCTCGAGGCGGTCCGCCAGATGAGCCTGAAGATGGGCCCGGGCAGCTGCGCGTTCCTGCACCTCACGCTGGTGCCGTGGATTCCGGCCGCGGGCGAGCTGAAGACCAAGCCGACCCAGCACAGCGTGCAGAAGCTGCGCGAGATCGGCATCATGCCCGACGCCCTGCTCTGCCGCGCCGACCGCCCGATCCCCGACGAGGAGCGCGCCAAGATCTCGCTGTTCGCCAACGTGCACGAGTTCGGCGTGATCTCGGTGTGGGATGTCGACTCGATCTACAAGGTGCCGCGCATGCTGCACGCGCAGGGGCTCGACGAGCTGATCTGCGCCAAGCTCCAGCTGCACACCAAGCCGGCCAACCTTGCGCGCTGGGACAAGCTGGTCGACGAGGTCGAGCACCCGCAGCGCGAGGTGACGATCGCGATGTGCGGCAAGTACGTCGATCTCTCCGACTCGTACAAGTCGCTCAACGAGGCGCTTCGCCACGCCGGCATCCACAACCACGCGCGGGTCCGGATCGAGTACGTCGATTCCGAGGACCTGACGCCGACCAACGTCGCCAACCTCGGCCGCTACGACGCGATCCTCGTCCCCGGCGGCTTCGGCAAGCGAGGCGTCGAGGGCAAGATCCTCGCCGTCCAGTACGCGCGCGAAAAGAAGATCCCCTACCTCGGCATCTGCCTCGGCATGCAGGTCGCGACGATCGAGTACGCGCGCCACAAGGCGGGCCTCGCGGGTGCCAACAGCACCGAGTTCGATCCGCAGGCCGAGCACCCGGTGATCGCTCTGATCGAGGAATGGGAAGACCGCGACGGCAGCATCCAGAAGCGAACCACGCAGTCCGACCTCGGCGGGACGATGCGCCTCGGCGCGCAGAGCTCCGACGTCAAGCCCGGCACGCTCGCGCACGAGGTCTACGGCAACGTGCTGACCGAGCGGCATCGCCACCGCTACGAGGCCAACGAGAAGTACCTCGAGCGCCTCACCGACGCCGGCCTCGTCGTCTCGGCGATCACCCAGCGCGAGAAGCTCACCGAGGTGATCGAGCTGCCGACCACCGTGCACCCCTGGTTCGTCGGCGTCCAGTTCCACCCCGAGTTCAAGTCGACGCCGTGGGGCGGCCATCCGCTCTTCAAGTCGTTCATCCGCGCTGCGCTCGCGCACCAGGCCGAGCGCGCGGAGAAGGTCGCAGCGTGACCGCGGGCAGGCGCGCATGAAGCTGTGCGGCTTCGACGTCGGGCTCGAGCATCCCCTGTTCCTGATCGCCGGGCCCTGCGTCGTCGAGTCGGAGCAGCTGCAGATCGACGTCGCCGGCCAGCTGAAGGAGACCTGCGCCGCGCTCGGCGTGCCGTTCATCTTCAAGTCGAGCTACGACAAGGCAAACCGCTCCAGCGGCACGTCGTTCCGCGGCCCCGGCATGGACAAGGGTCTCGAGATCCTCGCCAAGGTCAGGCGCGAGCTCGCGGTGCCGGTGCTGACCGACGTCCACCGCGAGGACGAGATCGGCGCCGCGGCGGCGGCCGTCGACGTTCTGCAGACGCCGGCGTTCCTGTGCCGCCAGACCGACTTCATCCGCGCCGTCGCGCGGAGCGGCAAGCCCGTCAACATCAAGAAGGGCCAGTTCCTCGGCCCGCACGACATGAAGAACGTGCTCGACAAGGCACGCGCCGGGGCCCGCGACGCGGGCCTCTCCGAAGACCGCTTCCTCGCCTGCGAGCGCGGCGCGAGCTTCGGCTACAACAACCT
>DASXXO010000473.1:0-5027 GCA_036503045.1 Caldimonas sp.
CGCCCGAAGTCTGGGCGTGGAACTTGAAGCGCCACGACTTCTCGTCCTTGGCGCCCAGGCGCTGGCGCGCGAGCCGCGACCAGATGCGTCGGCCGGCTCGGAATTTGGCGATCTCCTCGAAGAACGACAGCGAGATGTCGAAGAAGAAGGTGAAGCGCGGCAGGAACTCGTCGGGGTCCATGCCGCGCGCGATGCAGTCCTCGGCGTTCTGCAGCGCGCTCGCCAGCGTGAACGCCATCGCCTCGGCCGGCGTCGCGCCCGCCTGCTGCATGTGCTGGCCGACCACCGACATCGGGTTCCAGCGCGGCACGTGCTCGCGGCACCAGCCGATGTGATCGACCAGCACGCGGCGCGCGCCCGGCAGCGCGAGCCGGTAGAACATGTGGTTGGCGACATAGTGCGAGAGGTAGTCGCTTTGATTCGACGTGCCGGCGATCTTCTTCCAGTCGATCCCGCGCCGCTCGGCCGCCACCAGCATGAAGGCGAAGAGCGTGAACGGCGAGGGGTCGTTCATCGCGCACGAGATCTCGGCGAGGTCGACGCCGTCGAGGCAGCGCGCCATGTGGTCGGCGTTGTCGACGACCGTGCCGCAGGTGCCGAGCAGCTCGAGGTCGACCGCGTCCATGTCGAGGCCGCGGTAGACCGAGTTGCACGGGATCAGCGAGACCGCGGTCGCGCCGCGCGCGAGCAGGCCGCGCAGGCGCGCGTTGTAGTCGGCCGGCGTGCCGAGGCCGACGAGCTGGCGCTGGGTCCAGGTGCGGCCGCGGTGCATCGTCGCGTAGACGCCGCGCGTGTAGTCGGGCTGGCCGGGGTAGCCGAGCGCGTCGTCGCTGCCGTCGCGGTCGGCGGCGGTGTAGAGCGGCCGGATCGGGATTCCCGAGACGTTGGCGACGACGTCGCGGTCGGTGCCGACGCCGGCGCGGTACTCGCGCTGCCAGCGCGCCGCGGCCGATTCGGCGCCGGCGAGCAGATGAGAACCGGGCGGCCTGTTCATCTCGAGCTCGCCGCGTCGGCGCGCCGCGCCTCGCGCGCATAGGCGCGGATGCGGGTCGTGATCTCTTCCATCGTGCTGCCCGGGTGGAACACCTCGCGAACTCCGCTCGCGAGCAGCATCGCTTCCTCGTTGTCGGGAACGATGCCGCCGACGACGACGCGCACGCTGGCGAGCCCCGCGTCGCGCAGCGCGGCCATCAGTTTGGGCACGATCAGGTGGTCGGTCGCGAGCGACGAGATGCCGACGACGTCGACGTCCTCCTCGAGCGCGAGCTTGACGACCGCGGGGATGCTCTGCCAGGGCGGCGTGTAGATCACCTCCATCCCGCAGTCGCGGCACGCGGCGGCGACGATCCGGCTGCCGCGGTCGTGGCCGTCGAGGCCGATCTTGGTGACTACCACGCGCGGCCGGAAGTCCTCGTCGTTCATGCGTGTTCCGCGTTGCGCGGCGCGAGGCTCGCCTTCATGACGCCGACGAAGCGGCGCGCGATCTTCTCTGGCGTCGCGCCGCCGCCGGCGCGGTACCAGGTCTGGCTCCAGTTGAGCGCGCCGACCAGCATCAGGCGCAGCATCGTGCGCTCGGTCGGACGCGCGAGCGGCAGCGCGGCGACGAGGCGCGCGAACCGCTTCTCGTACCCGTCGCGCAAGGCGATCAGCTCGGCCGCGGCAGCCGGTGCGTCGCTCGGCCGGACCCGGATCACGACCTGCGAGTAGTCGGTCTGGTCGAGCAGCGATTTCAGATGGGCGACGCACGCCGCCTCGAGCCTCTGCCAGGGCGCGTCGAGCGGCGCGACCGCGGCATCGACCGCCGCGCCGATGCGCTCGACACCTTCCTCGTAGACCGCGACCAGCAGCGCTTCCTTGGTCGCGAAGTGGCAATAGAGCGAGCCCGGCAGCATCCCGACCGGGCCGACGATCTCGCGCACCGACGCTGCGGCGAAGCCGCGCTGCGCGAACGCCCGCGCCGCCTCGTCGAGGAGGAGCGGCAGGCGGCTCGACCCGCGGCGCCCCGACGCCACGGGCGGAGCGCTTGCTGCGGCACGGCTCGACATGCCGCGATTAGAAAGACAAACGATTGTTTGGTCAAGGCCTCGAGCTTCCGCCGGACGCCGGACGTCCCGGCTAGCGGAGCGGCTCGTTGCTGATGCCCGAGGCGACGTGACCCGAAGGGACGTGCGCCGCGGCGTTTTCGATGTGGCCGGTCTGGTCGTCGAAGAAGAAGTCGGGCTCGAACTCGCGCAGGAACTCGCCCTTCCTGAGGCCGCCGAGGAACATCGCCTCGTCGATCTCGACCTTCCAGTCCATCAGCGTGCGGATGGCGCGCTCGTGCGCCGGCGCGCTGCGCGCGGTGACGAGCGCGGTGCGGATGCGCATGCCGTGCATCGGCTCGCTCTGCAGGCGATGCAGGGCCAGCAGCAGCGGCTGGAACGGGCCCGCGGCAAGCGGCGTGTCGGCCTGCGCGCGCTCGTGGGCCTGGAACGCGTCGAGCCCGCTTTCCTGGAAGACGCGCTCGGCCTCGTCGGAGAACAGCACCGCGTCGCCGTCGAACGCGATCCGCACCTCGTGCGGATGCGCGTCCGACGCGCGCGCCGAGTGCGGGAAGACGCGCGCCGCCGGAACGCCCGCCTCGAGCGCGGAGCGCACGTCGGCTTCATTGGCCGAGAGAAACAGGTTGGCGGCGAGCGGCTTCAGGTAGCGCCACGGCGTTCCGCCGCGCGTGAAGACGCCGCGCTGGATCGGCATGCCGTAGGCCTGCGCCGAGCGGAACACGCGCATGCCGGAGACCGGATCGTTGCGCGAGAGGATGACGACCTCGACGCGCTGCGCCGCCGCGTCGTTGAAGGCGAGGAGCTTCTGCACCAGCGAGAACGCGACGCCCGGCTTGGCGGCGGTGTCGATGCGATCGAGCTGCAGCTGCATGTAGGCGCGGTCGTCGTGTGCCTCGAAGTGCTCGTTCTCTTCCTCGAAGTCGAACAACGCACGCGACGAGATCGCGACGACGAGTTGTCCCGCAAGCGATGCAGCCATGAACCGATCTTACGAGCCGCCTCGGGACAGGAACGCCGGCCGGCTACTTCACGAAGCTGTTGAGCTGGATGATCGGCAGCAGGACGGCGAGGACGATCAGCATCACGACTGCGCCCATGCCGACGATGAGGAGCGGCTCGAGGATCGTCGCGATCTGCAGTGCGCGCCGCTGCACCTCGCCGCCGAGCTGCTTGGCGGCGCGGTCGAGCATCTCCGGGAGCCGGCCGGTCTGCTCGCCGAGCCGCGAGAACATCGCCAGGATGCCGGGGAAGCGCTTTTTGCCGGCCAGCGCCGAGGCGAGCGGCGCGCCTTCGCGCACCTGTACGAGCGCGTCCATCGCATCGGCGCGCATCGCGCGGTTCGAGAGCGTCTCGGCAGCGGCCTGCAGCGCCTTCAGGATCGGCACGCCGGCGCCGGCGAGCATCGCCAGCGTGCCGGCAAAGCGTGCCGCGTTGTAGCCGCGCGTGAGCCGGCCGATCAGCGGCAGGCCGAGAAAGCCGGCATCGAAGCGCTCGCGGAAGGCCGGGTTCTTCAGCATGAGCGCGAGCGCCGCGCCGGCGGCGGCGCTCGCGAGCACGACCAGCCAGCCCCAGCCGCGCAGGAAATCGCTGAACGCCATCATCGCGATGGTCAGGAACGGCAGCGAGCGCTTGCTGCTGGTGAACACGGTCGCAACCTGCGGCACCACGTAGGTGACGAGGAAGACGACGATGATCAGCGCGATCACCGAGACGATCGCCGGGTAGAGCGTCGCGCCGACCAGGCGGCCCTTCAGCTCCTGGCGCGCCTCGAGGTCGTCGGCAAGGCGCTCGAGGACGCGGCCGAGCGCGCCGCTCTGCTCGCCCGCGGCGACCACGCCGCGGTACACGTCGTCGAACTCGCGCGGTGCACTCGCGAGCGCGCGCGCAAACGGCGCGCCGGCGTTGACTTCGCTGCGCAGGTGGGCGACGAGCTCGCGCTGGCGCGCGTCCTCGGCTTCGTCGGCGAGGGCGGTGAGGGCGCGCTCGAGCGGCAGCCCCGAGCCGACCAGGCCGGCAAGCTGGCGCGTCCAGACCGCGAGCGCGGTCGCGTTGAAGACCTTGCGCGTGAAGGTGAAGCCGCTCGTCGCGCTGCCGGCCGTCGCGACCTGCGTGACGGCGAGCGGAACGAGCGACTGCGCGCGCAGCTGCGAGCGTGCTGCGCGCGAGTTGTCGGCCTCGACGAGCCCGCTCTGCGACTTGCCGGCGGCGTCGAGCGCCTCGAAGCGATAGGCGGGCATCCTTCGGCCGGGCTCTGGAAGCCTATTCGCGCGTGACGCGCAGGACTTCCTCGGCCGACGTGACGCCCTCGGCGACGAGGCGCTCACCGTCCTCGCGCATCGACCTCATCCCGGACGCTTCGGCGGTGGCGGCGATCTCCGACTCGGCGGCGCGGCCATGGATGAGGTTGCGGATCGTGTCGTCCACGTCCATCAGCTCGTAGACCCCGGTACGGCCCTTGTAGCCGGTCATCGCGCACTGCACGCAGCCGACCGGCCGCCAGTGGCCGCGCGCATCGACCTCGCGGCAGGCCAGGCAGAGCTTGCGGACGAGCCGCTGCGCGAGCACGCCGATCAGGCTCGATGAGAGCAGGAACGGCTCGACGCCCATGTCGACCATCCGAGTCACCGTGCTCGGTGCGTCGTTGGTGTGGACCGTCGCGAGCACGAGGTGGCCGGTGAGCGACGCCTGGATCGCGATCTGCGCGGTCTCGTGGTCGCGGATCTCGCCGATCATGATCACGTCGGGGTCCTGGCGCAGGATCGCGCGCAGCGCCTTCGCGAAGGTGAGGTCGATCCTGGCGTTGACCTGCGTCTGGCCGATGCCGGCGAGCTCGTACTCGACCGGGTCCTCGACCGTCAGCACGTTGGTGCCGGCGGTGTCGATGTGGCCGAGCGAAGCGTAAAGCGTCGTCGTCTTGCCGGAGCCGGTCGGGCCGGTGACGAGCAGGATGCCGTGCGGCTGCTGGATCAGGCGGTCGAAGCGGCG
>DASXXO010000474.1:0-11578 GCA_036503045.1 Caldimonas sp.
GCGCTCGTCGACAAGGAACAACCCGGCCTCGTGATCCTCGGCAAGCAGGCGATCGACGACGACTGCAACCAGACCGGCCAGATGCTCGCCGCCCTCTGCGACCTGCCGCAGGCGACATTCGCCTCGAAGATCGAGGTCGCCGGCGACTCGGCGAGCGTCACGCGCGAGGTCGACGGCGGCCTCGAGACCCTCAAGGTCAAGCTGCCGGCGGTGATCACGACCGATCTGCGCCTCAACGAGCCGCGCTACGTGACGCTGCCGAACATCATGAAGGCGAAAAAGAAGCAGATGGACATCGTCAAGCCGGCCGACCTCGGCGTCGACGTCAAGGCGCACCTCAAGATCCTCAAGGTCAGCGAGCCGCCCAAGCGCGGCGCCGGCGTCAAGGTGCCCGACGTCGCGACGCTCGTTGCCAAGCTCAAGACCGAAGCGAAGGTGATCTGACATGGCCGAGATCCAAGCACTCGTCGTCGCCGAGCACGACAACGTTCACGTCCGACCGGCGACCCTCAACACCGTCACCGCCGCGGCCCGGCTCGGCGGCGCGGTCCACGTCCTGGTCGCCGGCGCGAGCGCGTCGGGCGCGGCCAGCGCAGCCGCGGCGATCGCCGGCGTCGCCAAGGTCCTGCACGCCGACGCCGAGTCGTTCGCGCACGGCCTGGCCGAGAACGTCGCTGCGCAGGTGCTCGCGCTTGCGAGCGGATACAGCCACATCCTGTTCGCGGCGACCGCTTCGGGCAAGAACATCTCGCCGCGCGTCGCCGCCAAGCTCGACGTCGGCCAGATCTCCGACATCACGAAGGTGATTTCGCCCGACACCTTCGAGCGGCCGATCTATGCCGGCAACGCGATCGCGACCGTGCAGAGCCTGGACGCGGTCAAGGTGATCACGGTGCGCGCGACCGGCTTCGATCCGGCGCCCGCGAGCGGCGGCTCGGCGCAGCTCGAGTCGGTGCAGCCGGTCGGCGATGCCGGCATGGCGGCCTTCGTGGGCGCCGAGATCGCGAAGAACGACCGGCCCGAGCTCACGTCGGCCAAGATCATCGTCTCGGGCGGCCGTGCGCTCGGCTCGAGCGAGAAGTTCAACGAGGTGCTGACGCCGCTCGCCGACAAGCTCGGTGCCGCGCTCGGCGCGAGCCGCGCCGCGGTCGATGCGGGCTACGCGCCGAACGACTGGCAGGTCGGCCAGACCGGCAAGATCGTCGCGCCGCAGCTCTACGTCGCGATCGGCATCAGCGGCGCGATCCAGCACCTCGCCGGCATGAAGGATTCGAAGGTGATCGTCGCGATCAACAAGGACGCCGAAGCGCCGATCTTCAGCGTTGCCGACTACGGCCTCGAGCAGGACCTGTTCACCGCCGTCCCCGAACTCGTCAAGGCGCTCTGACGCCTTTTCGCATGCAGGCTCCGCCAGCCCGTCGGCCGACCCATCGGTCGGCGGGCTTTTTCTCGATGCGGGCGGTTGTGCCGCCCGCGCACTGACCGGAATGAGTGCCATGAGCTACACCGCCCCCGTCAAGGACATGCTGTTCTGCATGAAGGAGCTCGCCGACCTGGAGGCGATCGCTCGCCTGCCCGGCTTCGAGGACGCCGGCCTGGAGACCGCGCAGGCGGTGCTCGAGGAGTGCGCACGCTTCAGCGGCGAAGTGCTCGCGCCGCTCAACCGCGAAGGCGACGTGCGTCCGTCGACCTGGAAGGACGGCGTCGTGACGACGACGCCCGGCTTCAAGGAGGCGTTCCGGCAATTCGGCGAAGGCGGCTGGCAAGGGCTGCAGCATCCGACCGAGTTCGGCGGCCAGGGCCTGCCGAAGACGATCGGTGCTGCATGCATCGAGATGATCAACAGCGCCAACCTGAGCTTCGCGCTTTGCCCGCTCCTGACCGACGGCGCGATCGAGGCGCTGCTGACCGCGGGCTCGCGCGAGCAGCAGGAGCGCTACATCCCGAAGATGATCTCCGGCGAGTGGACCGGGACGATGAACCTGACGGAGCCGCAGGCGGGCTCCGACCTCGCCCTGGTGCGCGCCCGCGCCGAACCGATCGGCGACGGTCGCTATCGCGTGTTCGGGACCAAGATCTTCATCACCTACGGCGAGCACGACATGGCCGAGAACATCGTCCACCTCGTGCTCGCGCGGATCGTCGGCGCGCCGGAGGGCGTCAAGGGGATCAGCCTCTTTCTCGTCCCGAAGTTCCTCGTCAACGCCGACGGCTCCCTCGGCGCGCGCAACGACGCGTGGTGCGTCTCGATCGAGCACAAGCTCGGCATCAAGGCGAGCCCGACGGCGGTGCTGCAATTCGGCGACCGCGGCGTCGCCGGTCCGGGCGAGACGGCGCCGGGCGCGATCGGCACGCTGGTCGGCGGCGAGAACCGCGGCCTCGAAGCGATGTTCATCATGATGAACGCGGCGCGCTACGCGGTCGGCATGCAGGGCATCGCGCTCGCCGAGCGCGCTTACCAGCAGGCGGCTGCGTTCGCCAAGGAGCGGGTGCAGTCGCGGCCGGTCGACGGCTCGGTCGCCGGTAGCGCCACCATCATCCACCACCCCGACGTGCGTCGGATGCTGATGACGATGCGCGCCTACACCGAAGGCTGCCGTGCGCTGGCGATCGTCTCCGCCGCCGCCTTCGACGCCGCGCACCGCGACGAGGACGCCGACGCGCGGCGCGAGAACCAGGCCTTCTACGAGTTCATGGTCCCGCTCGTCAAAGGCTACAGCACCGAGATGGCCAACGAGGTCACGAGCCTCGGCGTGCAGGTGCACGGCGGCATGGGATTCATCGAGGAGACCGGCGCGGCGCAGCTGATGCGCGACGCGCGCATTCTCACAATCTACGAAGGGACGACGGCGATCCAGGCGAACGACCTGGTCGGCCGCAAGACCGCGCGCGACGGCGGCCGCGTTGCGCTCGCGATCGCTTCCCGGGTCGCTGCCACCGAGGCCGATCTGGCGGCGAGTGCGAGCGACGCGGCGAAGTCGACGCGAAGGCGCCTGGCTGCGGGGCGCCAGGCGTTCGAGCAAGTGGTCGATTTCATCGTCGCCGAGAGCAAGGCCAACCCGAACGCCGCGTTCGCCGGCTCCGTGCCGTACCTCCTGCTCGCCGGCAACGTGATGGCCGGTTGGCAGATGGCGCGCGCGCTGCTGGCCGCCGAGCGGCTGCTCGCGCGCGGCGAGGGCGATACGCCGTTTCTTGCCGCCAAGGTGGCGACCGCGCGCTTCTATGCCGAGCATCTGCTGAGCAAGGCGCCCGGGCAGCGCGACGCGATCATCGACGGCGCGGCCAGCGTCACGGCGATGGCGCTCGACGCGTTCTGATCGACGAATCCGTCCCTCCAGCAAGAAAGCCCATGCCGCTGCCGCCCGTCCTGCGCAACCTGCCTCTGCCGATCATCGGCGCGCCGCTCTTCATCGTCAGCAACCCCAAGCTCGTCATCGCCCAGTGCAAGGCCGGCGTCGTCGGCGCGATGCCGGCGCTCAACGCACGTCCGGCCGAGCAGCTCGACGAGTGGCTGGCGGAGATCACCGAGACGCTCGCCGCGCACGACCGGGCGCACCCCGACCGGCGCGCGGCGCCGTTCGCGATCAACCAGATCGTCCACAAGAGCAACGACCGGCTCGAGCACGACCTCGGCGTGTGCGCGAAGTACAAAGTGCCGATCGTCATCACCTCGCTCGGCGCGCGCACCGACCTGAACGACGCGGTCCATGGCTGGGGCGGCGTCGTGATGCACGACATCATCAACAACACCTTCGCGCGCAAGGCGATCGACAAGGGCGCCGACGGCCTGATCGCGGTCGCCGCCGGCGCCGGCGGCCACGCCGGTGTCAAGAGTCCGTTCGCGCTGGTCGCCGAGATCCGCTCCTGGTTCGACGGGCCGCTCGCCCTCTCGGGGGCGATCTCGAGCGGAGGCGCGGTGCTCGCGGCGCAGGCGATGGGCGCCGACTTCGCCTACCTCGGCTCGGCCTTCATCGCCACCGAGGAGGCGCGCGCGGTCGACGCGTACAAGCAGATGATCGTCGACAGCACGAGCGACGACATCGTCTACTCGAGCCTGTTCACCGGCGTGCACGGCAACTACCTGAAGGGATCGATCAGGAATGCCGGGCTCGACCCCGACCGTCTGCCCGACAGCGACCCCGGCAAGATGAGCTTCGCCGGCGACGCGAAAAAGGCGTGGAAGGACATCTGGGGCTGCGGCCAGGGGATCGGCGCGATCGGCAAGGTCGTTCCCGCGGCCGATCTGGTGGCGCGCCTGGCGCGCGAGTACGCGGCCGCGCGTGCGAAGTTCGCCCCTGATCGCGCGACCCTTGCGGCGTGAGAACCATGGCCGAGTGCTACAGTCCTTCGTGACTTGAAGGTCCTTCCCGGCGTCGGCATCCGCCGACCGGGTCGCTAGTCCGCGAGCCGGCGAAGCCGGGACGCGGAAGGTTTCAACAAAACCCACTGCAGCATCGGAAACCGATGCGAAAGGTGAGCGAGATGATGCAGGAAAGCAGGGCGAACTCGTACCTGTTCGGCGGCAACGCGCCCTACGTCGAGGAGCTGTACGAGGCCTACCTCGACAACCCCGGCTCTGTCCCCGACAAGTGGCGCGCCTACTTCGACGCGCTCCAGAACGTTCCCGCGACCGACGGATCGACGTCGCGCGACATGGCGCACGCACCGGTCGTCGAGTCGTTCGCGCAGCGCGCGAAGGCAAACGCCTTCGGCAATCGCGCGTCGAGCGAAGACCTGGCGATCGCGAGGAAGCAGGTCTATGTCCAGTCGCTGATCGCCGCCTACCGCTCGCTCGGCTCGCGCTGGGCCGACCTCGATCCGCTGAAGCGCCAGGAGCGCCCGAAGATCCCCGAGCTCGAGCCGGCGTTCTACGACCTCACCGAGGCCGACATGGACATGGTGTTCAGCGCGACGAACACCTACTTCACGATCGACGAACAGATGACGCTGCGCCAGATCGTGCAGGCGCTGCGCGAGACCTACTGCGGCACGATCGGCGCCGAGTACATGCACTGCACCGAGCCGACCGAGAAGCGCTGGTGGCAGCAGCGGCTCGAATCGATCCGGTCCAAGCCGACCTACAGCGCAGATGAGAAGACCCACATCCTCGAGCGCCTCACCGCGGCCGAAGGGCTCGAGCGCTACCTTCATACCAAGTACGTCGGCCAGAAGCGCTTCTCGCTCGAGGGCGGCGAGAGCTTCATCGCCTCGATGGACGAGTTCATCCAGCGCGGCGGCGGCAGGGGCGTGCAGGAGATCGTCATCGGCATGGCGCACCGCGGGCGCCTCAACGTGCTCGTCAACACGCTCGGCAAGATGCCGAAGAACCTGTTCGCCGAGTTCGACCACACCGCGCCGGAGAGCCTGCCGGCGGGCGACGTCAAGTACCACCAGGGCTTCTCGAGCGACATCACGACGCCGGGTGGGCCGGTCCACCTCAGCCTGTCGTTCAACCCGTCGCACCTCGAGATCGTCAATCCGGTCGTCGAGGGCTCGGTGAAGGCGCGCCTCGACCGGCGCGGCGACACCGAGGGCGACACGGTGCTGCCGGTGATCGTCCACGGCGACGCCGCATTCGCGGGGCAGGGCGTCGTCATGGAGACGCTCGCGCTCGCGCAAACGCGCGGCTACTACACGGGCGGGACGGTTCACATCGTCATCAACAACCAGATCGGCTTCACGACCTCGGATCCGCGCGACTCGCGCTCGACGCTCTACTGCACCGACGTCGTCAAGATGATCGAGGCGCCGGTGCTGCACGTGAACGGCGACGATCCGGAAGCGGTGGTCCTGTGCAGCCAGCTCGCGCTCGACTACCGGCAGGAGTTCAACAAGGACGTCGTCGTCGACATCGTTTGCTTCCGCAAGCTCGGCCACAACGAGCAGGACACGCCGGCGCTGACGCAGCCGCTCATGTACAAGAAGATCGCGGCGCACTCGGGGACGCGCAAGCTCTACGGCGACAAGCTCGTCGCCCAGGGCGTGCTGCCTGCCGACGGGCCCGACGCGATGGTCAAGGCGACGCGCGCCGCGCTCGACGCCGGCAAGAGCAGCTACGACCCGGTGCTCACCAACTACAAGAGCAAGTACGCGGTCGACTGGGCGCCGTTCCTCGGCAAGAAGTGGACCGATGCCGCCGACACCGCGCTGCCGGTGAGCGAGCTCAAGCGCCTCGCGGAGCGGATCACGACGGTGCCGCCCAACTTCAAGGTCCACCCGCTGGCCGAGAAGGTGCTCGCCGATCGCGCCGCCATGGGGCGCGGCGAGATCCGCGTCGACTGGGGCATGGGCGAGCATCTCGCGTTCGCGTCGCTGGTCGCAAGCGGCTACGCCGTGCGGCTGTCGGGCGAAGACTCGGCGCGCGGCACGTTCACGCACCGCCACGCCGTCCTGCACGACCAGAACCGCGAGCGCTGGAACGAAGGCACCTACACGCCGTTGCAGCACGTCGCCGACGGCCAGGCGCCATTCATCGTGATCGACTCGCTGCTCTCGGAAGAGGCGGTGCTCGGCTTCGAGTACGGCTACGCGAGCGCGGAGCCGAACACGCTCGTCATCTGGGAGGCGCAGTTCGGCGACTTCGCGAACGGCGCGCAGGTCGTGATCGACCAGTTCATCGCCTCGGGCGAGGTCAAGTGGGGCCGCGCCAACGGGCTGACGCTGATGCTGCCGCACGGCTACGAGGGCCAGGGGCCCGAGCACTCTTCGGCGCGCCTCGAGCGCTTCATGCAGCTCTCAGCCGACAACAACATGCAGGTCGTGCAGCCGACCACCGCGAGCCAGATCTTTCACGTCCTGCGTCGGCAGATGGTGCGGATGTTCAGGAAGCCGCTGATCATCATGACGCCGAAGTCGCTGCTGCGCGCCAAGGACGCGAGCTCGCCGCTCACCGACTTCACCAGGGGCGAATTCAAGACCGTGATCGGCGAGCACAGCGGCGAGGTCAACGCCGAGCGCGTCAAGCGGCTGATCGCGTGCTCGGGCAAGGTGTACTACGACCTCGTCCGTACCCGTGCCGATCGCAAGAACGTCGACGTCGCGATCGTCCGCGTCGAGCAGCTCTATCCGTTCCCGCACAAGGCGTTCGCCGCCGAGCTGAAGAAGTATCCGAACGCGACCGAAGTCGTCTGGTGCCAGGACGAGCCGCAGAACCAGGGCGCCTGGTTCTTCGTCCAACACTTCATCCACGAGAACATGAACGAGGGCCAGCGCCTCGGCTACGCCGGACGCACGTCGTCGTCGTCGCCGGCGGTCGGCTACGCGCACCTGCACCAGGAGCAGCAGAAGGCCTTGCTCGAGCAGGCGTTCGGCAAGCTCAAGGGCTTCGTCCTGACGAAGTGAGGCGGCCCTGCGCTAGAACAACAAGGCGAACGAGATGTCATTGATCGAAGTGAAGGTTCCGCAGTTGTCGGAATCGGTGTCGGAAGCGACCCTGCTGCAGTGGAAGAAGAAGCCCGGCGAGGCGGTCGAGCAGGACGAGATCCTGGTCGAGATCGAGACCGACAAGGTGGTCCTCGAAGTGCCCGCGCCGGCCTCGGGCGTGCTGGCGCAGATCATCAAGGACGACGGCGACAGCGTCATCGGCGAAGAGGTGATCGCCAAGGTCGATACCGAAGGCCAGGAAGCGACGTCCGGGGCGATGCAGATCAAGAGCATCCCGGATGCGGAGCCCGCGCCGGGAGAAAGGCCCGGCGTTCCGGCCAGCGTGGCTGCGCTCGCCGCGGTGAAGAGCGAGGTCGCCATGCCGGCGGCCGCCAAGCTGATGGCCGAGCATGACTTGCCGGTCGGCTCGGTGCAAGGGACCGGCAAGGGCGGGCGGGTGACCAAGGGCGACGTGCTGGAGGCGCTCGGCGCGTCCGGCGGCGCGACGGCACTGGCGGCACAGACGGCGCAGACGGCGCAGACGGCGACGGGCGGTGGCGCACCAGCCGTTGCCCGTGCGCCCGCTCCCGCAGCACCCGCTCCCGCACCCGCGGCCCGACCGCTGCCGCCGGTGCCTGCGCCGCTGTCAGCGCAGCTCGGCGACCGCCCCGAGCAGCGCGTCCCGATGTCGCGCCTGCGCGCGCGCATCGCGGAGCGGCTGCTCCAGTCGCAGGCGACCAACGCGATCCTCACCACGTTCAACGAAGTGAACATGGCGCCGGTGATCGAGATGCGAAAGCGCTTCCAGGACAAGTTCGAGAAGGAGCACGGGGTCAAGCTCGGCTTCATGAGCTTCTTCGTCAAGGCCGCGGTCGCGGCGCTGAAGCGCTATCCGGTCATCAACGCCTCGGTCGACGGCAACGACATCGTCTACCACGGCTACTTCGACATCGGCATCGCGGTCGGCTCGCCGCGCGGCTTGGTCGTGCCGATCGTGCGCAACGCCGACCAGATGAGCTTTGCCGACATCGAGAAGAAGATCGCCGAGTACGGCCAGAAGGCGAAGGACGGCAAGCTCGCGCTCGACGAGCTCACCGGCGGCACGTTCTCGATCTCGAACGGCGGCGTGTTCGGCTCGATGCTCTCGACGCCGATCATCAACCCGCCGCAGTCGGCGATCCTCGGCGTTCACGCGACCAAGGACCGCGCGGTGGTCGAGAACGGCCAGGTCGTCGTGCGGCCGATGAACTACCTCGCGATGTCGTACGACCATCGCATCATCGACGGTCGCGAGGCGGTGCTCGGCCTGGTCGCGATCAAGGAAGCGCTCGAGGATCCCGCCCGGCTCCTCTTCGATATCTAGTCATGACAGCCCCCGCGCTCGCTGTCGTTCGCTTCCCCCCGCGGGGGCGCTCGGCGCCCTCGGCGCGGCCCGGCGCTCGCTGATGGCGACCTTCGACGTCGTCGTCATCGGCGCAGGCCCGGGCGGCTACATCGCCGCGATCCGCGCCGCGCAGCTCGGCTTCTCGACCGCCTGCATCGACGAGTGGAAGAACGAGAAGGGCGGCCCGGCGCCGGGCGGCACCTGCACCAACATCGGCTGCATCCCGTCGAAGGCGCTGCTCCAGTCGTCGGAGAACTTCGAGCACGCCGGTCATGCGTTCGCCGACCACGGGATCGGCGTCGCCAGCCTGACGATCGACGTCGCGAAGATGATGGCGAGGAAGGCCGCCGTCGTGAAGCAGAACAACGACGGCATCCTCTACCTGTTCAAGAAGAACAAGGTCGCGTTCTTCCACGGCCGCGGATCGTTCGCCGGCCGGGGCGAGGGCGGCGCGTGGCAGGTCGCGGTCGGCGGTGCGAAGGCGGAGACGATCGTCGGCAAGCACGTCATCGTCGCGACCGGATCGAACCCGCGTCCGTTGCCCGGAGCGCCGTTCGACGAAAAGGCGATCCTCTCGAACGACGGCGCGCTCGCAATCGCTGCGGTGCCGCAGACGCTCGGCATCGTCGGCGCGGGCGTGATCGGCCTCGAGATGGGATCGGTTTGGCGCAGGCTCGGCGCCGACGTCACGGTGCTCGAGGCGCTGCCGGAGTTCCTCGGCGCGGTCGATCAGCAGGTCGCCGCCGAGGCGCACAAGACGTTCACGCGCCAGGGCCTGAAGATAGCGCTCGGCGTGAAGATCGACCAGGTCGAGAGCGGCGCGGGCGGCGTGCGCGTCTCGTACGCCGACGCCGCCGGCAAGGCGCAGACCTTGGCCTGCGAGAAGCTCATCGTCTCGATCGGGCGGTTGCCGAACACGACCGGCCTGAACGGCGAGGCGGTCGGCCTCGCGCTCGACGAGCGCGGCTTCGTCAAGGTCGACGACGATTGCCGCACCAACCTCGAGAACGTCTGGGCGATCGGCGACGTCGTGCGCGGGCCGATGCTCGCCCACAAAGGCGAGGAGGAGGGCGTTGCGGTCGCGGAGCGCATCGCCGGCCAGAAGCCGCATGTCGACTTCAATACCGTTCCCTGGGTGATCTATACGAGCCCGGAGATCGCCTGGGTCGGGCAGACCGAGCAGCAGCTGAAGGCGGCCGGGCGCGAGGTCCGTGCCGGGACGTTTCCCTTCATGGCCAACGGACGCGCGCGCGCGCTCGGCGACACGGCCGGCTTCGTCAAGGTGGTCGCCGACGCGAAGAGCGACGAGATCCTCGGCGTCCACATGATCGGGCCGATGGTCTCGGAGCTGATCGCCGAGGCCGTCGTCGCGATGGAGTTCAAGGCGTCGGCCGAGGACATCGGCCGCATCTGCCATGCGCACCCGAGCCTCTCGGAGGCGACCAAGGAGGCCGCGCTCGCGGTCGCCAAGCGCGCGTTGAACTTCTGAGGTGGGCGTCCGCGAGATCTATGAGCAGACGCTCGCCGAACGTGGCTACCGGAGCGACCCCGCGCAGCTGCGCGCCCTCGATTCGCTCGAGCGTTGCGAGCGCGAGTGGGCTGACTACAAGGCGCGCCGCTCGAACGCGCTCACCAAGCTGATCGCGCGGCCGCCGATCCCGCGCGGCGTCTATCTCTGGGGCGGCGTCGGCCGCGGCAAGAGCTTCCTGATGGACTGCTTCTTCACTGCCTTGCCGCTGCAGAGGAAGACCAGGCTGCACTTCCACGAGTTCATGCGCGAGGTCCATCGCGAGCTGATCGAGATGAGCGGGACGAGCGATCCGCTCGAGCAGCTGGGCAAGTCGGTCGCGCGGCGATTCCGCCTGATCTGCCTCGACGAGTTCCATGTCGCCGACATCACGGATGCGATGATCCTGCACCGCCTGCTCGAGGCGCTGTTCGCCAATCGCGTCAGCATCGTCACGACGTCGAACTTCCCGCCCGACGGCCTCTATCCGAACGGGCTGCATCGCGAGCGTCTCCTGCCGGCGATCGAGCTGCTGAAGGACAAGCTCGAGATCGTGAGCGTCGACGGGCCGACCGACTATCGGCAGGCGACGCTGCAGGCGGTCGAGCTCTACCACGTGCCGCTCGGCCCCGAGGCGGACGCGGCGATGACGAAAGCCTTCGAGCGCCTCGCGGAGGCCAGGGACGAGAGCCCGATCCTGAAGATCGAGCACCGCGAGATCCGCGCGCGCCGCCGCGCCGGCGGGGTCGTATGGTTCGATTTCCGCCAGCTCTGCGGCGGCCCGCGGTCGCAGAACGACTATCTCGAGCTCGCGACCCAGTTCCACACGCTGCTGCTCTCGGGCGTGCCGCAGATGTCGCCGCGGCTGGCCTCGGAAGCGCGCCGCTTCACCTGGCTGATCGACGTTCTCTACGACCGCCGCGTCAAGCTCATCATGTCGGCCGAGGTCGAGCCCGAGGCGTTGTACACCGAGGGGCCGCTCGTGCACGAGTTCCCGCGCACCGTCTCGCGGCTGCGCGAGATGCGGTCCGCCGAATTCCTCGCCGAGGCACGCCGCAGCGTCGACACGTCGCTCACATGAATCGCCATCGCTCGCATCGTTCGCGGCGCCCGGTGCCGTGGCTGCTCGCATGCGCGGCGCTCGCGCCGTCGCTCGCCGCCGCGGCAAGCGCTGCCGAGCAGGCCGAGCGCGCTGCGATCTCGCGCGAGCGCGCCGAGGTCGAGGCTCGCTACGCTGCACGGGAGCGCGAATGCAAGACGCGCTTCATCGTCACCTCGTGCGTCGACGAGGCCAAGCGCGATCGCCGGCAAGGGCTCGATGCACT
>DASXXO010000475.1:0-1920 GCA_036503045.1 Caldimonas sp.
AACCCGCCCCAGATCACCGGCCCGCCGAAGCCTCCGCCGCGCGTCCCGAAGCCCATCACGCCGACGAGAAAGAGCGCGACGATCCCGGCGCCGAGCGCAGCGAGCAGGCTCGCTGTCAGCCACCAGCCGACCGCGCCAACCGCTGCCCCGGTGGCGAGCGCGCCGAGCTTTCTGCCCATGATGCTGCCGAGCAACCGGCCGACGATCGGCACGGCGACGAAGAGAAAGATCGCCAGATCCTGCCAGTCGAAGCCGCGCAGCGATGGCGCGCGCTTCGCCCCGGTCTCGGCGCGCGGCGGCGGGAGCTTTTCGCCGGCGACGAGCGCGGCGATGCTGTCGACCGCCCGGTTGAGCCCGCCGGCGAAGTCGCCCGCCTGGAACGCGGGGCCGATCTGCTCGCGGATGAGGCGGCCCGCGACGACGTCGGGGATCGCGCCCTGTAGCGTCGCCGCGACCTGGATGTTGACGTCGCGGTCGTTCTTCGCGACCGTGAGCAGGAGCCCGTCGCCGACTTCCTTCCTGCCGAGCTTCCAGCTCGACGCGACGCGTTGCGCGAACGAGGCGATGTCCTCGGGGCGCGCGGTCGGCACGATCAGGATCACGATCTGCGCGCCGCGTTCTTGCTCGACCTTGGCGAGCTTGGTGCTCAGCGCATCGGCCTGCGCGGACGTGAGGGTCCCGGTCTGGTCGATGACGCGCCCGGTGAGGAGCGGCACCGGAACGACGTCTTCGGCGAGCGCGGGACCGAGGCCCAGCGCGCCGAGCATGGCCGCCGCGGCAAGGAGCGCGCGCATGGCGAACGTCGGCCGGCGCGGGGCGAACATCAGCGCGAGGCGGGCTTCTCGAAGCTCACCGGCGGCGGGGTCGAGATCTGCCCTTCGTTGGCGACCGAGAAGTTCGGCTTGGTCTTGTAGCCGAAGATCATCGCCGTGAAGTTGCTCGGCACGCTGCGGACCTTGACGTTGTACTGCTGGACCGCGGCGATGTACTTGTTGCGCGCGACGGTGATGCGGTTCTCGGTGCCTTCGAGCTGGACGCGCAGGTCCTGGAACGCGGCGTTGGCCTTCAGGTTCGGATAGTTCTCGCTCACGACGAGCAGCCGGCTGAGCGCGCTGCTCAGCTCGCCCTGCGCGGCCTGGAACTTCGCGAACGCCTCCGGGTCGTTGACGAGCGCCGGGGTTGCCTGAATCTGGGTCGCCTTGGCGCGCGCCTCGATCACCTTGGTGAGAGTCTCCTGCTCGAAGTTCGCCTCGCCCTTGACCGTCGCGACGATGTTGGGGATGAGGTCGGCGCGGCGCTGGTATTGGCTCAGCACCTCCGACCACGCGGCCGTGACCTGCTCGTCGAGCGTCTGGAACTCGTTGTAGCCGCAGCCCGGCAGGCCGACGACCGCTGCGAACGCGAGCACTGCGAAGACGAGACGGCGCGCCGTCGCCAAGGGGAAGCTCTGCATCGGTTGCATCGGGTTTCTCCGTGTGAAGCCTGCCTATCCTACCGTGAGGGATACCTTGCGACGCTCGTTGCCGGAGCTATGCTGCGGCCATGCATTTCGCCGGGTCGGCCCCCGCTTTCGTCGTCCATGGCCCCGACGCGCCGCGCGTTCCGCTCGTCCTCGATTCGCCGCATTCGGGCTTCGATTTCCCGGGAGACTTCGGCTCGGTCCTGAGCGAGTTCGACCTGCGCGAAGGCGAGGATTGCTTCGTCGACGAGCTCTATCTGCCGGCGACCGAGCGCGGCGTCGGCCTGGTCGCAGCGCTCGCGCCGCGCACCTACATCGACCTCAACCGCCACGCCGGCGACGTCGACCTCGCGCTGATCGAGGGCGGCCGCTGGCCCGCCGAGCACGTGCCGAGCGGCAAGGCCCGCCTCGGCAAGTCGCTCGTCTGGCGCACGCTCGACGACGGCCGAGCGATCTACGGC
>DASXXO010000476.1:0-5281 GCA_036503045.1 Caldimonas sp.
GTGGTCGGGCTCGAAATTGGGCGGCGAGGCCGGGAACGCGAGCCCGACGTCGGGCTCCGGGCCGTAGTACGCGCTGGCGTAGGTGAGGGCGAACAGCGTCGGCAGGAGCAGCCACGAGCCGAACTCGGTGACGGCGCCGAAGACGAGATGGCCAAGCATGTGGTGCGGTCCCGCGGCCTTGGCGGCGATCAGCTCCGAGACGACCGCGATGAGACTGATGACGGCTGCGCTGACGACGATCGCGAGCACCGTTGCCGCGCTCTCCGCCTGTGCCAGCCCCGCGCGCTTGATGTGGCCCTCGTCGGCGCGCACGAGAACGATTACAAGGGTGATCAGGTAGAGCCAGACGAAGACGTTCCAGCCGAGCAGCGCGCGTGCGAGCAGCGATCCGAGCGCCGGCCAGGCGACACCTGCGATGCCGCCGACGATGGCGCAGCCGATCAGACGCCCATGGGTGATCAGATGGCTCGGCCGCGAGTCGAGCGGTACGGAGGATCGGCGCGCCACGCCGGCTAGGATAATCGCGACGATGCATCCGAAGGCCCTTCTCGAGGCCGCGACCGAGCTCGTCCGCCGCCTGCTGCGCTTCGAGCATCCTGCTGATCGCGTCGTCGCCGACTTCTTCCGTGCCGAGCGCGCGCTCGGTGCGCGCGACCGCCAGACGCTCGCCGACGGCGTGTTCGCGCTGCTGCGCAAGCTCGCGCTGTGGCGCCATCTCGCAAAGACCGGAGACACCGGCCGAGCGGTGGAGCGGCGCCTCGCGATCCTCGCCTGGCAAGGCAGCGACGAGCTCCTCGACGCCGCCCTCGACGAGGGCGAGCGCGCATGGCTCGGCCGCTGCCGCGCCGTCGACCCCGCGAGCTTGCCCGAGCCGCTGCGCCACAACCTGCCAGACTGGCTCGCCGCCCCGCTGCGCCAGCGCCTCGGCGACGAGTTCTTGGGGTGGGTCGACGCGACCTCCGTACCGGCCCCGCTCGACCTGCGCGTCAACACGCTGAAGACCGAGCGCGACGCGGTGCTCGAGCGCCTCGATGGAGCCGGAATCGCTGCGTCGCCGACCCCCCACTCGCCGCTCGGCATTCGCGTCGTCGGCAAGCCTGCGCTGCAGAAGGCCGACGTCTTTGCGCAAGGTCTCGTCGAGCCGCAGGACGAAGGCAGCCAGCTGCTCGCGTTGATCGTCGGCGCGCGACGCGGCGAGATGGTGGTCGATTTCTGCGCCGGCGCGGGCGGCAAGACGCTCGCGCTCGGCGCGCAGATGAAGAACACCGGCCGGCTCTACGCGTTCGACGTCTCCGGTCATCGGCTCGCCGCGCTCCAGCCGCGCCTGCAGCGGAGCGGCCTGGCGAACGTGCATCCGGCGCAGATCGCGCCCGAGCGCGACGAGCGCATCGAGCGGCTCGCCGGCAAGGTCGATCGCGTCCTCGTGGACGCGCCGTGCTCGGGGTCGGGAACCTTGCGCCGGCATCCCGATCTCAAGTGGCGCCAGGATGCCGAGTCGTGCGCCGCGCTCGTTCGATCGCAGCGCGCAATCCTCGCCGCCGCCGCGCGCCTCGTGAAGCCCGGCGGCCGGCTCGTCTATTCGACCTGCAGCGTTCTCGATGCCGAGGGCGAGGCGGTCGCCGACGACTTCGAGAATGCGAACACGTCCGGTTTCATGCGCGTCCCGGTCGCCGACGCGCTGCGGCGTGCCCAGGTGGCAGGCGCCGGGTCGCTCGTCTGCGGCGAGCGGCTCCGTCTCTGGACGCATCGGCACGCAACGGACAGCTTCTTCGCGGCGATCTGGCAGCGTGCTTGAGACGGCTCGCGCCGCCTCAGTGCCGGGATGGGGCGTGATTTCCGTTGGAATTGAGGGTTATCTCCCTAACTGCCTCGAATAGAATCGACGCTTCTGCCAAATCGATTGACATAAGGGCCCGAATGGACCTGCTGAACTCTTTTGCTTACGCGCTGCTCACCTGGCTGAGCCACGGCTTTTCGGGCTTTTCCGGCTGGGAGATCGTCGCCTACACGCTGATCACCACCCACATCACGATCGCCGCCGTCACGGTCTTCCTGCACCGCGCGCAGGCGCACCGCGCGCTCGATCTGCATCCCCTGCCGTCGCATTTCTTCCGTTTCTGGCTGTGGCTCGGCTCGGGCATGGTGACCAAGGAATGGGTCGCGATCCACCGCAAGCACCACGCCAAGTGCGAGACCGAGGAAGACCCGCACAGCCCGCAGACGCGCGGCATCAAGACGGTGCTGCTGCAGGGCAGCGAGCTCTACCGCACCGAAGCGAAGAACCAGGAAACGCTCGCCAAGTACGGCCACGGCACGCCCGACGACTGGCTCGAGCGCAACCTCTACGCGCGCTATAGCTGGCAGGGCGTGGGGCTGATGCTGATCGTCGACCTGCTCCTGTTCGGCGCGATCGGCGCGACGGTCTGGGCGGTGCAGATGCTCTGGATCCCGATCACCGCGGCCGGCATCGTCAACGGCATCGGCCACTTCTGGGGCTACCGCAACTTCGAGGCGCCCGACGCGAGCCGCAACGTCGTGCCGTGGGGCATCGTCATCGGCGGCGAGGAGCTGCACAACAACCATCACACGTACCCGACCTCGGCCAAGCTTTCTGTCAAGCCCTACGAGTTCGACATCGGCTGGGCCTACATCCGCGGCCTCGAGATGCTCGGCCTCGCCAAGGTTCGCAAGACGCCGCCGCAGCTCAAGCTCGGCGCGATCAAGCCGGTCGCCGACGGCAAGACCCTCGAGGCGATCATCGCCAATCGCTATGAGGTGATGGCCAATTTCGCGCGCAGCCTGCGCCGGGCCAGCCGCGCCGAGCTCGCGCGCCTGAAGGGCGAGGGCGTGACCGCCGGCCGCCTCGCGCAGATGCGCATCGCGCGCCGCTGGCTGCATCGCGACGACGACAAGATCCCGCAGTCGGTCAAGGCGCACGTCGCCGACGCGCTCGCGTCCAGCCCGTATCTTGCCAAGCTGGTCGCGATGCGCGAAGAGCTCCGGCTCCTCTGGACGCGCACCAACGTCTCCGCCGAGCAGCTGGTCGCGGACCTCCAGGCCTGGCTCAAGAAGGCCGAGGAGAGCGGCATCGCCGCCCTGCAGGAGTTCGCGCTGCGCCTGCGCGCCGCCCACGCATAGGGTCCCGCTGACCCAAACAAAAGGGGCCGCATCGCGGCCCCTTTTCATTTGGCTGAAAGAGAAGGGGTCGCGCAGCGACCCCGCTTTCTTCTACTTCAATTTCGTCTCCTTGTAGGTCACGTGCTTGCGTGCCTTCGGATCGAATTTCATCAGCTCGAGCTTTTCCGGCGTCGTCTTCTTGTTCTTGTCGGTCGTGTAGAAGTGACCGGTGCCGGCGCTCGATTCGAGCTTGATCTTTTCGCGTCCACCCTTGGCCATGGCCGTTCTCCTCGATTCAGAGCTCGCCGCGCGCGCGCAGGTCGGCGACGACCTGCTCGATGCCGACCTTGTCGATCAGCCGCAACGCGGCGTTGCTGACGCGCAGACGCACCCAGCGATTCTCGCCCTCGACCCAGAACCTACGGTACTGAAGGTTTGGGAGGAAGCGGCGCTTCGTCTTGTTGTTCGCGTGGGACACGTTGTTCCCGACCATCGGGCGCTTGCCCGTAACCTGACAGACGCGTGCCATGACGCTCTCCGGATGAGAAATGCGCGCGGTCGCGTACCGACGGCGCAGTTGCAAAGCCAAAGATTATAGCGCGCCAGGGATCGCCACTACTGGGTTGGAGCTGAGGCGCGGCCCGTGCCCTGGCCTCGTAGGGCCAAGGTCCAATCGCCCCCGCCTGCGCGCCGGCCGAACATCGCGCAAACCTGCGGTCCGCATCGACGCGGCCGAGCTGCTGGGAGAGCACATGAGCGAAGACGCCAAGGAACTCGAGCGCGACCGCCGGCTGGCCGCCCTGCTGCTCGACGTGATCATTCGCGCCAGCGTCATCTTCGTCCTCGCGGCCCTGTGCTTCCGGGTGTTCGCGCCGTTTCTGGTGCTGATGGTCTGGGCGCTCATCCTGGCGATCACCCTCTATCCGTTGCAGCGCATGCTCGCCAGCAGAATGGGGGGTCGCCAGGGCCTCTCCGCGACCGTGGTCGCAGTTCTCGGGATCGCTCTGGTCGTGGCGCCTGCAGCCGTGTTGCTCAATTCGGTGGGCGACTCGGTGCAGCGCCTGATCGACGACGTGCAAGCAGACACCTTCCAGGTGCCCGCGCCGCCTCCTGGCGTGGCGGCGTGGCCGATCGTCGGCGAGCGGGTTCACGGTGTGTGGCAGCAGGCTCACGACGACCTGCCGGGGTTGGTGCACAACCTGCAGCCGAAGATCGGCGAGTTCGCGAAGTCGGCGCTGCTGATGGTCGCGAGCATCGGCGGCGGCATCCTCGAGCTCATGGCGGCCCTCATCGTCGCGGCGATCATGATGGCGTTCGGCGAATCGGGCGAACGCGCCATCCGGGGCATCTTCAAGCGCATCGCGGGCGTCGAGCGCGGGACCCAGCTTGCCGAGCTTTCGGTCGCGACGATCCGCGCCGTGGCCTTGGGCGTCGTCGGGGTCGCCTTCATCCAGGCGGTCATCGTCGGCCTGTGCCTGCTGGTGGCCGGCGTGCCCTGGGCGGGCGTGCTCGCTGGCATCGTGCTCGTGCTGGCGATCGCGCAGATCCCGGCGGCGATCGTGATCCTGCCCGCGATCGCCTACCTCTGGCTGAGCGGCGAATACAGCAACGGCGCGGCGATCGGCTACACCGTGCTGTTGCTCGTCGCCGGGCTGGTCGACAACGTTCTCAAGCCGCTGATGCTCGGCCGCGGCGTCGACGCGCCGATGCCCCTGATCCTGATCGGCGCGCTCGGCGGCATGGCCGCGCGCGGGATCGTCGGGATGTTCGTGGGCGCCGTGCTGCTCGCGCTCGGCTACCGCCTCGTTCAGGGCTGGGTGGCCATGAATGAGGAAGAGCAGCGTCTCGTGGCACCGGCGGCCGAAGGGACCGAGTCCGCCGTGCGTCGAGAGTCGCGCGTGGCCTAGGACTGCTCGAGGAAGCGCTGCGCGTCGAGCGCGGCCATGCAGCCCGTCCCGGCACTCGTGATCGCCTGCCGGTAGACGTGGTCCTGAACGTCGCCGGCGGCGAACACGCCCGGGACGCTCGTCATCGTCGCCAACCCCTCGAGGCCGCTCTTCGAGAGGATGTAGCCGTCGCGCATTTCCAGCTGGCCCTTGAAGATGTCGGTGTTGGGCTGGTGGCCGATCGCGATGAAGCAGCCGGTGACGGCGATCTCCGCGGT
>DASXXO010000477.1:0-3920 GCA_036503045.1 Caldimonas sp.
GGCGCAGCGACCATCGCCGGCACGACGGCCGTGCCGACGGCACAGGCGTGACCGGCGCGATGCGCGACCGCGCCCTCGGGCTACCTGCCACGTCGACGCGCAGCGCGGCGCGCGCGGATCGCCTGCGCGAGGCGCTCGCCCGCTGGGCCATCCTGGTCGTGCTCGCGCTCCTGTACGGGGTCGCGATCGCGCTCTCCGACGCGTTTCTCGAGCCTGCCTACGTCGGCAACATCCTGCGCCAGGCGGCGCCGGTCGGGATCGCGGCGATCGGCACCACGCTGGTCATGATCCTCGGCGGCGTCGACCTGTCGATCGGCGCAATCATCTCGTTCAGCGCCGTCTTCTGCGCAGTGACGATGGGAGGCGTTGCGGACAACGCGGGCTTCGCCGTCGCCGCGACACTGGTCGTCGCCGCATCGTTCGGCGCGGTCAACGGCGCGCTGGTCCTGCTCGGCCCCGGATCGTCGTTCATCCTCACGCTCGGCTCGGCGCTCGCGCTCTACGGCGGGACCCAGCTCTATTCCGGCGGCACCGCGCGCGGCATCGTCGCGCCGGGCTTTCGCGAGTTCTTCAACCATCGCATCGGCGAGGTCCTGCCGGTGCTCGCGCTTTCGATGCTCGCGTTGGCCGCGGCGATGGAGCTCGTGCTCAGAACGACCCGCTTCGGCCGGCAGATCTACCTGATCGGCAGCAACCGCGAAGCGGCGCGTCTTGCCGGCGTGCCGGTCGCCGGCGTGACCTTCGCCTGCTACGTGATCTCGGGACTCTTCGCCGGGCTCGGCGGCATCGCCGTGCTGGCGCGCTCGGGCGTGTCGAGCACGTTTACCGGCCGCGGCTTCGAATTCGACGCGCTCGCCGCGATCGTCCTCGGCGGCACGGTCTTCAGCGGCGGCCGCGGCACCGTGATCGGCACCGTCGCCGGCACGCTGGTCCTCTTCATCGCGTTCAATCTCGTCAACATCGTCGGCTTGAACTACAACCTGCAGCTCGTGCTGAAGGGCGCGATCATCATCGCGGCGTCGGCAGCCTACGCCTGGCTCGGCCGCGACCGCTGACGTACTGCATGATCCCAAACCCGGCACACAACGAGGAGACCATCATGCGAACCCCATCTTTGTCCCGAAGAAGAACGCTCGTCGGCGGCTCGCTCGCGGTCGCCCTCGGCGGCGCGACGTCGCTGCTCGCGCCGCGCACGGCACTCGCCCAGACCGACCGGAGCACGCAGAAAAAGCAGATGGCCGAGACGGTCGACACCTCGAAGTTCAAGAAGGCGGGTCCCTATACGATCGGCGTCGCTGCCGGCTACATGAGCAACTCGTGGGTCGTGTTCTGCCTGCAGCACGTCCGCTGGGAAGCGTCGCTGCACAAGGACGTGAGGGACGTGATCGTCACCGACGCCGCGTTCAACCCGGGCAAGCAGGTCGCCGACATCGAGGACCTGATCGCCAAGAACGTGAGCCTCATCATCTACTGGCCGGTCGACGAGAAGGCGATCCAGCCCGCGCTCGAGAAGGCCGTCGCCAAGGGCATCCCGACCGTGAACGCCGGCGGCGGCTTCACCTATTCGGCGGGCACCGTCTCGAACGCGTTCATCGACCAGTACGCGCTCGGCGAGATGGTGGCGCAGCACTTCGCTGCCGACCTCGGCGGCAAGGGCAAGATCTTCGCGATGCTGCCGATCGCCGGCACCACCGCCGCGGTCGACCAGCTCGCCGCGCTCAAGGACGTACTCAAGAAGCATCCGAACGTCGAGCTGCTCTCGGCGGAGCACGGCGACTGGAACCGCGCCAAGGCAAAGCAGATCACCGAGAACCTGCTGCAGCGCTATCCGAAGATCGACGGCGTCTACTCGCCCGCCGGGCAGATGTCGATGGGCGTCGTCGAGGCCTTCGAGGAGGCGGGGCGCGCGAAGAGCCTGGTCATGTCGCCCGGCGACGAATACAACGGCTGGATGAAGTGGGTCGTGAAGAACAAGAAAGGTGGCGCGGTCACGTTCCCGACGCGCGCCGGACAGGAAGCGACCAAGCTCGGCTTGAAGATCCTCGCCGGCCAGCCGGTGCCGCACGGCCTCGTGATCCCGTCGCAATACATCGCGCCGGCCGAGGCGGCCAAGTACGTCGAGTTCGACAAGCCCGACGACTGGTGGGCGAGCAACCTGCCGGCCAACTTCAAGCCGAAGGCCTAGCCGCGCGTTGGGCGCAGCTGCGGACCAGGGCGAGGCGCCTGCCGCGGGCGTGAGCGGCGCGCCGCTGCTCGAGCTGAAAGGGCTCGGCAAGCGTTACGGCGCGGTCTGGGCGCTGCAAGGCGTCGACCTCGTGGCGCGTGCCGGCGAGGTCCACGCCTTGCTCGGGGCCAACGGCGCGGGCAAGTCGACGCTGCTGCACCTGCTGGCCGGGATCTCCGCGCCGAGCGCAGGCGAGATTCGCCTCGACGGGCGCACCGTGCGCTTCGCGTCGCCCGCCGACGCGGCAGCCGCCGGCGTCGCTTCGGTGCATCAGGAGCTCGCCGTCCTGCCCGAGCTCACCGTGGCCGAGAACGTCTGGCTCGGCCATGAGCCGCGCACGCGCACCGGGCTGCTCGACCGGCGGACGATGCGCGCCCGGACCGTCGAGCTCGTGCAGCGCTACGGGCTGCCGATCGATCCCGACACGGTCGCGCGCCAGCTGAGCGTTGCCGGTCGCCAGCTGGTGGAAATCGCGCGCGCCCTGTCCGCTTCGACCCGCATCCTCACCCTCGACGAGCCGAGCGCGGTGCTCTCGATGCAGGAGCGCGATCGTCTGTTCGCGATCGTCCGCACGCTGTCGGCCAAGGGACTGCTGGTGCTGTTCGTGTCGCACCGGCTCGACGAGGTCTTCGAAATCACCGACCGGGTGACGGTGCTGCGCAACGGCCGGCGCGTGTTCGAAGCGGCGACGGCGCAGGTCGCGCGCAGCGCGCTGGTCCGCCACATGGTCGGCCATGCGGTCGACGAGCGCACCGCGCCGGCACGCTCGACGACGAGCGCCGGCGAGACACTCACGATCCGGGTCGAAAGGCAAGGAGCCGATCCGGTGACGCTCAGCGCCGGCGCCGGCGAGATCCTGGGGCTCGGCGGCCTGGTGGGCGCCGGGCGGACGCGCCTCGCGCGTCGCCTCGCGGGGCTCGAGCCCGGCGTCGCGGCCCGCTATCGGTATGCGAACGGCGAGGCCTTCACGGTCCGGTCCGTGCGCGATGCGATCGCCCACGGCGTCGTCTACCTCACCGAGGACCGCAAGCGCGACGGCCTGTTCCTGAACCTGCCCGTCGCCAGCAACGCGAGCGCAGCCGCGCTCGCCAGCATCGCGCGGCTCGGCTTTGTCTCGCGTCGCCGCGAGCATGCGGCGGTCGCGCCGGTGCTCGATCGATTGCGCCTCGTCGCCGCGTCGCTGCGCGCGCCGGTGCGGTCGCTCAGCGGCGGCAATCAGCAAAAGGTCCTGTTCGGCCGCGCGCTGCTGGCCCGGCCGCGCGTGCTCGTCTGCGACGAACCGACGCGCGGCGTCGACGTCGGGGCACGCGAGGAGATCTACGCGCTCATCGAATCGCTCGCGCGTTCCGGCGTTGCGATCGTGGTGGTCTCTTCCGATCTGAAGGAGCTGCTCGGCTTCGCCCACCGCATCTTGGTCGTCCGGGAGGCACGGGTGGTCGCAGAGCTCCCGCCGAACGCGCAGGAGCACGACATCGTGGAGGCGTCGGTGCCGAGCGGTGCGCCCGCGCTTCAACGCTCGAGCGAGGACTGATCCCGCCCGCTGCACGCGCCAGTCGATCGCCCGCGAATCCGCAAAGCTGGGGACGCCTCGCGTCTGAGCTGTTCTGCATGCCGGTGGCGTCCTCCCGAGAGTGGATGTGGAACGTTCCCGCCGCCGCTAGGGTGTCAGCGCCGGCCGTCGGGTCGGCTCGAATGC
>DASXXO010000478.1:0-12207 GCA_036503045.1 Caldimonas sp.
TCCTGATCGGCCCGTGGGGGCTGAAGCTCGTGACGCGTCCCGAGGACATGCTCGAGTTCGCCGAGTTCGGCGTCGTCCTGATGCTCTTCCTGGTCGGCCTCGAGCTCGAGCCGCAGCGTCTCTGGTCGCTGAGGAAGCCCATCTTCGGCTGGGGCAGCGGGCAGCTGCTCGGCTCGGCGCTGCTGCTCGCGCTCGCGGCGCTCGCGTTCGGCATCGACTGGCGCCTCGCCGTCGTCGCCGCGCTCGGCCTGGCGATGTCGTCGACGGCGATCGGCCTGGGCGTCCTCGCCGAGCGCAACGTGATGGGCACGACGTCGGGCGAGAACATCCTCAGCGTCTCGCTGCTGCAGGACATCGCGGCGATCCCGATCCTCGCGCTCGTGCCGTTCCTGGCCGTCGCCGGCGTTGCCGAAGGCGGCGGCAGCGACTGGCTGCGCCCCGCGAAGGCGATCGGCACGATCGTCGTGATCATCCTCGGCGGCCGGCTCCTGCTGCGCCCGGCGCTGCGCTGGATCGCGAAGAGCGAGACGCCCGAGATCTTCACCGCGGCGTCGCTGCTCCTCGTCGTCGCCACCGCGGCGCTGATGAACGCGGTGGGCCTGTCGATGGCGCTCGGCGCCTTCCTCGCCGGCGTGCTGCTCGCCGAGAGCGAGTACCGGCGCGAGCTCGAGACCGACATCGAGCCGTTCAAGGGGCTGCTGCTCGGGCTCTTTTTCATCGCCGTCGGCATGAGCATCGACTTCGCGGTGATCGCCGCGCAGCCCTTGCTGATCGCCGCCGCCGTGGTCGGCTTCCTGCTGCTCAAGGCCGCGCTCCTCTGGGCGATGGCGCGCACGATGCCGATCCCGCAGCTCGAGCGGCCGGTCTTCATCATCCTGCTCGCCCAAGGCGGCGAGTTCGGCTTCGTCGTCTTCCAGACCGCGGCGCAAGCGGGCGTGATCTCCACGCCCGTGTCGTCGTTCCTGATCGCCGCGGTCGCGATCTCGATGCTGCTGACGCCGCTCCTGCTCGTCGTCACCGACCGCTGGTGGATTCCGTTCCTGAGCGACGGCAAGCGCCGCGATGTCGAGGAGCTGAAGGAGCCGCAGCAGGAGTCGGTGATCGTCGCTGGCTTCGGCCGCTACGGCCAGATCGTCAGCCGCATGCTGTTCGCCAACGGCATCCGGCCGACCGTCCTCGACCACGATGCCGAGCAGATCGAGGCGATGCGCCGCTTCGGCTGGCGCGTCTTCTACGGCGATGCGACCCGGCTCGACCTGATGCGCACGGCGGGCGCCGACAAGGCGCGCGTCATCGTCGTCGCGATCGACGACATCGAGCAGAGCGTCGATTGCGTGAAGATGATCCGCGCCAACTTCCCGAGCGCAGCGATCGTCGCGCGCGCGCGCAACGTCCAGCACTACTACGAGCTCTACGAGCTCGGCGTGCGGCTGATCGAGCGCGAGACGCTCGACTCGGCGCTGATGAGCGCGCGCAGCGCGCTCGAGGTGCTCGGCTGGCAGCCGCACCAGGCGCGCAACCTGGCGCTGCGCTTTCGCCGCCACAACGTCGCCCAGCTCGCGACGATCGCGCCGCACCGCCGGGACGAGGCGCGCCTGATCGCCGCCGCCAAGCAGGGTCGCCAGCAGCTCGAGGAGCTGTTCGCGCTCGAGCGCCAGCAGGCCGCCGAGCGGCAGGCGCGTGCGGGTTGGAGCGAGGCCGCGGACGCGCCTTAGCGCCGCGCCTTAGCGCCGCATTTCTTTACTGAGCATTGACGAACCCGAGGTACCTTCCGGACGCGGCCATGCGTTGAATGGACAGGCAGCGCTGCGGATCCGCCGCAGCAGCCGAATCGAAGGAGTACACGCATGAACGCCAAGAAGCTCGCCATCGTCGCGCTCGGCCTCGCCGGAGTGCTTGCCACTGCAGGGGCACAAGCGCGCGGTCGCGACGACGTCCAGTTCTCGATCACGATCGCCAGCCCGGTGTGGCTGCGACCCGCGCCGGTGGTCGTGGCGGCGCCGGTCGCGCGGTTCGACGGGCGCTTCTACGACCATTCGGGCTACCAGCGGCCGACGCGCTGGGCCGGCGACGGCGACGCCATCCCGGATCGGTTCGAGCGTGTCTACGACCCGCGCCGGGACCGCGACGGCGACGGCAGCGCGAACCGCTCCGACCGCCACGACGACCGCCACGACGCTCGCGACGGGCGCGGTCGTTCGCGCTGGTAGATCGCCCCGGCACGGCGGCCGATTCCGCCGTGCCTTGGCGCTCATTCGATGCGGCAGGCCTCCTCGAACGACAGCCGCGGGCTGCGCGCGAACACCTTCGACGGATCGCCGCGGCCGAGGCTGCAGATGAAGTTCGTGCGGACGGTCGTTCCGGCCCAGAACGCAGCGTCCATCTTCGCGTGGTCGAAGCCGCTCATCGGCCCGCAGTCGAGGCCGATGGCGCGCGCCGCGATGATGAGGTAGCCGCCCTGCAGGGTCGCATTGCGGAACGCCGTCGTGTCGGCGAACTCCTTCTTGCCGACGAACCACGACTTCGCGTCGGCGTGGGGAAACAGGAACGGCAGCTTCTCGTAGAACGCGTAGTAGATCCCGAGGATCGCGGTGACCGGCGCGGACCGCGTCTTCTCGACATTGCCCGGCGAGACGCACGCGAGCAGCTTCTCCTTCGCCTCGGGCGAGCGGACGAAGACGATCCGCGCCGGCGACGAGTTGGCCGAGGTCGGGCCCCATTTCATCAGGTTGTAGATCCGGCGCAGCTGCTCGTCGGAGACCGGCTCCGCAGTGAATCCGTTCTGCGTGCGCGCGTTCTCGAAGATCTGTTCGGTGCTGACGTTCATGGGCGTTCCGGCCAGGCCGGCAAGGCGATGGAGTTGTCGATTCTCGTGGCTCGGCCGGACTGACGCTGCGAAGGGCTTCGTCGGCATCGTTCGCGCGCGCTGAAGGGTCGCCCGACAATCCGCGCATGTTCGCTCCCAGCCAGGCCGACGTGCGACGCTTCTTCGTCGAGACGCGCAGGAAGCGCGACGGGCGGCTGCCGCTGACGCCGCTCGAGGCGATCGCCTCCGACTGGATCGACGCGCATCCGGAATACCGCGCCGACCTCGCCGACGCCGAGGCGGCGGCGACGGCGGCCTACCCGGCCGAAGGCGGACGCGAGAACCCGTTCCTGCACCTGTCGATGCACCTGTCGATCAGCGAGCAGGTGTCGATCGACCAGCCGGCGGGGATCCGCGCCGCGGTCGAGTCGCTCGCGGCGCGCCTCGGCTCGGCGCACGCAGCCCAGCACGAGACGATGGAGTGCCTCGGCCGCATGCTCTGGGAAGCGCAGCGCAGCGGCGCTCCGCCCGACGGCCAGAGCTACGTCGAGTGCGTGCGCCGGCGCGCGCGCTGACCGGTCGCAATTCGACCTCGATTGCGCGGAAGATCCATCGTCACGGCTCGACCGAGCGGCGCTCCTCGCGCGCGGCGCGCCAGACGTCGCGCGCAGCGCCGGCGTTGAGTGCGGCGATGCCGAGGCCGATGATCAGGTCGGGCCAGGCGTTGCGGGTGGCGATCGTCGCCCCGCCGGCGACGACGATCGCGACGTTGGCGACGACGTCGTTGCGCGCCGACAGGAACGCAGCTTTCGAGAGGCTGCCGGCGTGCGCGCGCACGCGCGCGAGCAGGAGCGCGCAGGCGAGGTTCACCAGCAGCGCGCCGACGCCGGTCGCGCCGAGCAGCGCCGCGTCGGGAGCCACCGGGAGCTGCAGCTTCTGCCATGCCGTGACGAGCGTCGCGATGCCGGGAACGAGCAGGATCAGTGCGAGCAGCGAGCCGAGCCCCGCACGCCGGCGCGCGGACCACCCGAGCGCGAACGCGATCAGCGCGTTGACCGACGCGTCCTCGAGGAAATCGATGCTGTCGGCGAACAGCGACACCGAGCCGATCGCGCGGGCGACGGTGAACTCGACGCCGAAGTAGGCGAGGTTCAGCGCCGCGACGACGACGACGGTGCACCGCAGCGTCAGCGGCGCCATCGACGAAGCCTAGTTGCCGACCAGCCCGCGGCGGATCGCGTAGACCGTCATCTCGGAGTTGTTGGCGAGGCCGAGCTTCTCGAGCACGCGCGCGCGGTACACGCTCACCGTCTTCGGGCTCAGCATCAGCTCCTCGGCGATGTCGGAGAGGCGCTTGCCGGACGCGATCATGACGAGGGTCTGCATCTCGCGGTCGGAGAGCTTCTCGTGCGCGTTCTCGATCGCCGGCGTCGTCAGGCTCTCGACCAGCATCTGGGCGATCTCGGGCGTCACGTACTTGCGCCCCTGCGCGACGGTGCGCACGGCGCTGACGATGAGCGCCGGGTCGCCGCCCTTGTTGACGTAGCCGAAGGCGCCGGCGCGCAGCGCCCGGATCGCGTACTGGTCCTCCGGGTACATCGAGACGACGAGCACGCGCATCGCCGTGCTTTCGTCCTTCAGCGCATGCAGCACGTCGAGGCCGCTGCGCCCGGGCAGATTGATGTCGAGCACCAGCACGTCGGCGCTCTTCTCGCGCATCAGCGCGCGCAGCTCGCCGTAGTCGCCCGCCTCGCCGACGACCTCGATGTCGGGCGCATCGGACAGCGTGTCGCGGATGCCGCGCCGGATCAGCGCGTGGTCGTCGCAGAGGAAGACTTTGATCATGACGGTCGCCTCGGCGCGTCGTGCGCGGAAAATGAGCGCGCAAAGCTGCGTGCGGAGGCCGGGCGAGCGAAGCCGCGGGCAGGTGGCTGGTGGCGCTCCGATTGCGGCGATCGGAGCGCAGAACGCTGCCCGGCGGCGCCTTTGCGCGCTCGGTCATCGAGACGCCGAAGCGAACTCACGTCCTTCATCAAACGTCCGCCCACTGGCTCGGGTCGTACGACTTGTCCGGCGGCTCCGGGACGTGCGCGCTGTCGGGCGTGTCGAGCGGGACCGAGAGGATCAGCGTCGTGCCGTGCGGGCCGCTCGACAGGTCGATCCAGCCGCCGACCGTCGTCGCGCGCTCGTGCAGGCCGCGGATGCCGAACGAGCGCGCCTTGGCAAGGTCTTCCTCCTTGACGCCGCGGCCGTTGTCGGTGATCTCGAGCGAGAGCACGCCGCCGGCGAGCGAGAGGTCGATCTGCACGCGCGTCGCCTGCGCGTGCTTGCTGATGTTGGTGAGCGCCTCTTGCGCCGTGCGGTAGGCGACCAGCGGGACGCCCTGCGGCAGCTCGAGCGGCTGCCTCGGCAGGCGGATCTGGCACTCGACGCCGCTCCGCCGCTCGAAGCGCAGCGCGATCCAGTGCAGCGCCGCCGCCAAGCCTTGCTCCAGGATGGCGGGACGCAGGTTGTGCATGATGCGCTGGCTCGCCTCGACCGCATGCGTCACCGTCTCGAGCGCCGACTGCACGCGCGAGACCACCTGCGGCGAGCTCGAATGGCGCGCGATCCACGCAAGATCGAACTTGAGCGCAGTGAGCGAGCCGCCGACGTCGTCGTGGATCTCGCGCGCGATCGCCGCGCGCTCGTGTTCGACGCTCGTCTGCAAGTGCTGCGCGAGCTCGTGCAGGCGCTGCTTCGACGCGACCAGGTCGCGGTCGGCCCTGACCCGCGCGCGCCGCGTCTCGGCGGCGTCGATCGCATGCAGCAGCGCCGGGACCAGGCGCGCGAGATGGCTCTTCTGCAGGTAGTCGTTGGCGCCGTTGCGCATCGCCTCGACCGCGGTCTCGTCGCCGATCTCGCCGGAGACGAGGATGAACGGGATCTCGCGCATGCTCGCCTTCAGCAGCTCGAGCGCGACCAGGCCGGAAAAGCCCGGCAGGTTGTAGTCGGAGACGACCACGTCCCAAGCCTCGTCAAGCGCGTCGAGGAACGCGCTCTCCGAATCGATCCGGCGCGTCTGCGCGTTCAGCCCGCCGCGCACGAGATGCGCGCAGAGGATCTCGTGGTCGAGCTCGGAATCCTCGAGATGGAGGATGCGATAGACGCGCTCGCGCGGCTGCCCTGGCATGGCGCGCAGTATGCCGACTGCATGCGAAAACCCCGCCGGACCATGCGTCCTGCGCTCGGTACGGATGACAAACCGCACACCTCGCGGTCGTCCGGTGCGCGCGGCCGGCCGCTTCGGCTCAGAGATCGGCGGCCTGGCGCAGCGTCTGCACCACCGGCCGCTGCAGCACCTCGCGCAGGCCCCACCAGCCCGCCGCGAGCGCGAGCAGCGCGCCGACGAGCGCGCCGGCGAGCGGAACGACCGGCGACGGGTTCCAGCTGAACTCGAACACCCAGCGCGCGAGCGCCCAGCTGACGGCGACCGCGGCGATCGACGCGAGCAGGCCGGCGAGCGCGCCGACGCCGAGCAGCTCGGCGCGCTGCACCTGCGCGAGCAGCTTGCCGCTCGCGCCGAGCGCGCGCATCACCGCGAACTCGCGCGCGCGCGACTCGCGCGTCGCGCTCACCGCCGCGAACAGGACGACGAGTCCGGCGGCGAGCGTGAAGCCGAACAGGAACTCGACCGCGCGGACGACCTGGTCGAGGACGCGCTGCACCTGCGCGATCGACGCCGAGACGTCGATCGAGGTGATGTTCGGGAAGTCGCGGCTGAGCGCGTTGTCGAATCCGGGCGCATCGGGCGCGCGGTAGGCGGCGATGTAGCTGACGGGCGCGTCGACCATCGTCGCGGTCGGAAAGAGGACGAAGAAGTTGACCCGCATCGACGACCAGTCGACCTTGCGCAGGCTGGTGATGCGCCCTTCGATCGGCGTGCCGCCGAGGTCGAAGCGGAGCATGTCGCCGAGCTTCAGGCCGAGCGTTTCGGCGAGCCCATCTTCGACGCTGAGGCCGCCCTTCTCGTTGGCCGTCCAGCGGCCGGCGGAGATCGTGTTGTGCGCCGGCAGCGTCGCGCTGTGGCTGAGGTTGAACTCGCGGTCGACGAGGCGGCGCGCGCGCGGATCGGCGTAGTCCTCGGGCGCGACCGCCCTTCCGTCGACCGCCACGAGGCGGCCGCGGATCATCGGAAACCAGTCGTAGCGCGTCACGCCCGAGGCCCGCAGCTTGGCCTGAAACGCGTCTGCCTGCGGCGGCTGGACATTGATGACGAAGCGGTTCGGCGCGTCCTTCGGCGTCGCCTGGCGCCAGCTCGAGATCAGATCGGTGCGCAACAGCGCGAGCAGGACGAGCGCAAGCAGGCCGACGGCAAGCGCCGAAACCTGCAGCACGGCGAACGCAGGCCGCGCGGCGAGCTGGCGCGTCGCCAGGATCAGCCAGCGCGGCGCGCCGGCGTCCGGAACCGAGCTTCGCAGCACCACCAGCGCGAGCCAAGACAGCAATGCGAACAGCGCGACCGCGCCGGCGAAGCCGCCGACCGCGATCAGGCCAAGCTTGAGATCGCTCGCGACGGCGAGCAGGAGTGCGGCGAAGCCGAGCGCGCCGGCGCCGAGGACGGCGAGCGACGCCGGCTTCATCGCGCCGACGTCGCGCCGGATGACGCGCAGGGGCGGCACGCGTGCGAGCTGTAGCACCGGCGGAAGCCCGAAGCCGAGCAGCAAGGTGAAGCCAACGCCGGCGCCGAACAGCGCCGGCCAGAGGCTAGGCGGCGGCAGCACCGCCTCGACCAGTCCCGCAAGCAGCCAGACGAAGACGTAATGGACGACGAAGCCGAGCACCAGGCCGGCGACGCTCGCCAGCACGCCGACCAGCGCGAACTCGATGAAGTACTGGAGCGCGATCGTCCGCTGCGGCAGGCCGAGCACGCGCAGCATCGCGCAATCGTCGAGGTGGCGGCCGGCGAAGTCGCGCGCGGCGATGCCGACCGCGACCGCGGCGAGCAGCGCCGAGAGCAGCGCGACGAGATTGAGGAACTTCTCGGCGCGGTCGAGCGTCTGGCGCATCTCGGGGCGGCCGGTGGCAAACGATTCGATGCGGATGCCGCGCAGGCTCTTGGCCTTGATCTCGTTCTCGGCCCAGTCGACGAACTCGCCGACCTTGGCGTCCTTCGCTGCGTCGGCTGCGACCGCGAGCCGGTACGAGATCCGGCTCGCCGGCTGCACCAGGCCTGTCGCCGCGAGATCGGCCTCGTTGAGCATCACGCGCGGCGCGAGGCTCGCGAAGCCGGTGCCGCGGTCGGGCTCGATGACGATCACACGCTCGATCCGCAGGCTCGCGTCGCCGAGAAGGAGCGGATCGCCGATGGCGAGGCCGAGCGAATCGAGCACCGCGGCGTCAACCCATACGGTTCCCGGCGCCGGCGCGGCGGCGATGTCGGCTTCCTTCGTTCCCGGGCCGCCGCGCACGCGGAGCTTTCCGCGCAGTGGATAGGCGTCGCTCACTGCCTTGACGCTGACCAGGCGCGTCGCGCCGCCCTTGTCGTCGGGAGCGCGGCCCATGCTCGGGAAATTCTCGGTGCTGGCGCTGACGAGGCCGAGCGCGCGCGCCTTCTCGGCAAAGCCGGGCGGTGCCGGCTGGTCGCTCGAGACGATCGCGTCGCCGCCGAGCAGCTGACGCGCATCGCGCGCCAGGCCGCCGTTGATGCGATCGGCGAAAAAACCGACGGCCGTCAGCGCGGCGACCGCGAGCGTCACCGCGACGACGAGCAGGCGCAGCTCGCCGGCGCGAAAGTCGCGGACGAGCTGGCGCCAGCCGAGCTGCCAGGCCGAGGAAGCTTTGCGTGGCGGGAGGTGCCGAGCTTCGAGCGGCGCGGCTTCGGCGATCGCGGGGGTCGTCATCGAGCGCAGAACTTACACGAGTCGCGAACGAAGCGTGCAAGCGGGTTGAATCGCGCGCCGGCCGGTCGGTGATCCAATGCGCCATGGATACGCCACTGCCCTCGCTCTTCGTCTCGCACGGCTCGCCGATGATCGCCGTCGAGCCCGGGGTCGCCGGCGCCTTCATGCAGCGGCTCGGGCCGGTGATCGACATCGCGTTCGGTCGCCCGCGCGCGATCGTCACCGTCTCGGCGCACACCGCGGCGCGCGCTCCGGTCGCCCTCGCGGCACCACGTCACGAGGCGATCTACGACTTCGGCGGCTTCGACCCCAAGCTGCGCACCTTGCGCTACGACGCCGCCGGCGACCCCGCCCTCGCCGCGCACATCGTGCAGCTGCTGCAGGCGGCGGGGATCGCCGCGCAGAAGGTCGACCAGGGCGGGCTCGACCACGGCGCGTGGACCGCGCTGCGCTTCCTCTACCCGGCGGCGAGCATTCCGATCGTTCCGCTTGCGTTCGTTCCGAGCGACCCGCCGGCGGCGCAGTTCGCCCTCGGTGCGGCGCTGCGGCCGCTGACGCGCGAAGGTGTGCTCGTCCTCGGCAGCGGCAGCATCACGCACAACCTGCGCCGCCTGTTCGCGGGCGGATTGCGTCCGCCGCTCGATCAGCCCGAGCTCGAAGACAACGCGGCGTTTCGCCACTGGATGGCCGATCGCGCGCAGGCGCGGGACTGGAGCGCTCTGTTCGACTACCGCAGCCAGGCGCCGCACGCAGTCGCCATGCATCCCACCGACGAGCACTTGCTGCCGTGGTACGTCGCCGCGGGGGTCGGCGGGCGCGACGCCGCGCCGGTGCGCATCCACGACAGCGCGACGATGGGCAGCCTCGGCATGGACGCGTACGCGTTCGGCCCGGGCGCCGGGACGCTCGCCAGGGCGCTCGCGCAAGGCGAGCCGCAGCCGGCCTGACGCCGTGACCGCCGGCGCGGTCAACGCGTTGCCGGCACGCTGCCGACGACGCCTTCGACGAGCCAGTCCATCGTCTTGATCTGCGGGTCGGCAAGCGTGCCGTGCGCGAGGCGGACGCCGCCGCGGTTGTCGACCAGCGGCGCAGCGAAGGGTTTCAGCGTTCCGGCGACGATCGCGGCGCGGCGCGACTGCAGTCCGGCGACGACGTCGCGCGGCACGTCCGCGCCGACCGCGTCGACGTCGACCATGCCGCTCGCGATCCCGCCCCACACCGGGGCCGGCGTCCACGTGCCATCGAGGACGCTCTGCGCGACGCGCGTGTAGAAGCCGCCCCAGCGATGGACGATCGCGACCAGCTGCGCGTCGGGCGCGAACGCGCGCATGTCGCTCGGGTACGCGACAACGCGCACGCCGCGCCTTCGAAAGTTGGCTTGTGCAGTCTGCGCGACGGCGGTCGAAGCGCTGTGGTGGGTGAGGATGTCCGCGCCCTGGTCGATCAGCGTCTGCGCTGCGTCGCGCTCCTTGGCCGGATCGAACCAGGTGTCGAGCCAGACGACGCGCACCGTCGCCTTCGGGTTCGCGGCGCGCATGCCGAGGGCGAACGCATCGATCCCCTGCACGACCTCGGGAACCGGAAAGCCGGCGACATAGCCGGCGATGCCGCTCCTGCTCGTCTGCCCGGCGAGCCAGCCGGCGAGCCAGCGCGCCTCGTAGTAGCGCGCATCGTAGGTCGCGAGATTGGCGGAACTCCTGTAGCCGCCGGCGTGCTCGAAGCGCACCTGCGGGAACTCGGCGGCGACGCGCAGCGCCGGCTCGAGGTAGCCGAAGCTGGTCGCAAAGACGAGCTTCGCGCCCTGCTCGGCGACCAGGTCACGCATCACGCGCTCGGCGTCGGGTCCTTCGGCGACCGACTCGACGGCGATCGTCCGGACGCCTGCGCCGAGCGCGCGCTGCAACTCGCGCCGGCCGAGCTCGTGCTGATAGGTCCATCCGGCCTCGCCGATCGGCGTGACGTAGACGAAGCCGACCGCCAGCGGCGCCGCTTCGGCAGCATCGGACGGTGCAGGCAAGGCGACGAGCGCCAGGAGCGCGAGCAGCGCGCGCGCGCTGCCGGCGATGAGGTTTTTCAGCATGGTTGACCTCGACATGGCCCGAACGACGAATCCGCCGCCCGCGCGGGCACGCGGGCGTGCTGATGATACGGAGCGACGCGTGCGCCGCGCTGCGGCGCTCGCACGTCGCCTCCGTCGAACAGCACGGTCCAGGTGCGGCCTTCATCTGACGACGATTCCCGGAGCTGGCGCACCGATCCGTCGGCTGCGGTCGTCCGAGTGATCCGTTGCTGCACGATCTTCTTCGGATCGCGCGGGGCCCCGACATCGACGTCACCACGTCCGGTCCGACCAAGCCGCCGGTCAGCATCAGCAGGGCGCCGCTGTGGTCCACCCAGGTGGGTGCCAGCGACGATCGATCGCCTCGTAGCTGTTGCGGCTCTTGCCAGCCACGCCTCCGTTGCCGGTCCACTGCCCGAGCAGCGCGCGGCCGTCGGCGATCCGCTCGCCGCGGGTCTCGCCGGCCTTCTTGCCCGACGGCACGAACACGTCCCAGTGACCCAGAAATCGAACTGCCGGTGCTCGATCGCCCTGGCACCGACTTGGCCGTGATGGGCGCAGGCTGCGCGAGCGCGCTGCCGACACGGGGCCGAGGGCTGCGATCGTCGCCACCACGGGCGTCGGCACGCACCGACGACGCCAGGTGGGCCATGGCGACGCCCCGGAAAGCAAGCCTCGCGAGGGAGATTCCTGCGCGGTGACGGGGCCGTGGAGCTATGCCCGTATCCTTTGCCCATAGCGTTGCCTTCGAACCAGCATGCGACTGCTCACCTTTCGTCGACCGGAAGGCGGCGGGCCGACTCTCGGCGTCCGCTGCGGGCAGCGCGTCCTCGATGTCCCCGCCGCCGCCGTCATCGCCGGGGTCACGGCAGCGCCGAGCAGCCTGAAGGGCCTGCTGGCCGGCGGCCCCAACGCGATGACGCGCATGCGCGAGCTGGTCGTCGCAGCACAGGAGCACGACAGCGACCGCTACGACGGCGCATGGCGCGACGAGCAACAGCTCGCCTACCTGCCGCCGATCGCCGATGCCGACAAGTTCCTCTGCGTCGGCAAGAACTATCGCCAGCACCTCGAGGAGCTGCAGCGCACCAACCTCATCAAGGAGATCCCCGAGGAGCCGACCGCGTTCGTCAAGCTCAACTCGAGCCTGGTCGGCCACCGCGCGAGGGTGAGTCGGCCCCAAGGCATCGTCCGCCTCGACTACGAGCCCGAGCTCGTGTTCGTGATCGGCCGGCGCGCGCTCGGCGTGCGCAAGGCCGAGGCGTTCAAGTACGTCGCCGGCGTGACGATCCTGAACGACCTCACCGACCGCGACGCCCAGGAGCGGGAAGTGAAGTCGGGCTCGCGCTTCTGGACCGGCAAGAACATCCCGGGCTTCGGCCCGCTCGGCCCCGAGCTCATCACGCTCGACGAGATCGCCGATCCCTACGACCTCTGGATGACGTGCTCGGTGAACGGCC
>DASXXO010000479.1:0-3942 GCA_036503045.1 Caldimonas sp.
CGTCGACCCGGCGAGCGACGCAATCAAGCAGCGCTTGCGCGACGAGACCGACGCGGCGCTCGCCCGCGGCGTCTTCGGCGTGCCGACCCTGGGCATCGGCGAGAAGCTCTTCTGGGGCTTCGACGGGCTCGACATGGCAGCGGCGCTGTTGCGCGGCGACCCCTGGTTTGACGCGCCGCACTGGCAGCGCGAGGGCGCGCCACGCCCTGGCGTGAAACGGTCCTGACACCGCGCTAGCGCAGATCGCGCGCGCAGCGACTCGGGGTTTCACCCAAGGCTCGGGCACGCGTTTTCGCCGTGTCGAGCGCGAAAACTTGTCAATATCCTAGTTGCCGTCGCCTTTGGCGATTCGACTCAAGCACGGAGGGTTCCTCACATGGTCACAACTGCGATGCCGGTGGGCGCGAATGTCGCGCGACCGATGACGCGCGAAGAGAAGAAAGTCATCTTCGCGTCGAGCCTCGGCACGGTGTTCGAGTGGTACGACTTCTATCTCTATGGGTCGCTCGCGGCCATCATCGCCAAGCAGTTCTTCGCCTCCCTCGATCCCACCGCGGCGTTCATCGCGGCGCTGCTCGCGTTCGCTGCCGGATTCCTGGTCCGTCCGTTCGGCGCCCTGGTGTTCGGGCGCCTCGGCGACATGATCGGCCGCAAGTACACCTTCCTGGTGACGATCCTGATCATGGGCCTGTCGACGTTCATCGTCGGCCTGCTGCCCGGGTACGGCACGATCGGGATCGCCGCGCCGATCATCCTGGTGGCTCTCCGCCTGCTGCAGGGGCTTGCCCTCGGCGGCGAGTACGGCGGCGCAGCCACCTACGTCGCCGAGCACGCGCCGCACGGCAAGCGCGGCGCCTACACGTCGTGGATCCAGACGACCGCCACGCTCGGCCTCTTCCTCTCGCTGATCATCATCATCGGCGTCAAGGAAATCGTCGGCGACGCCGCGTTCAACGACTGGGGCTGGCGCGTTCCGTTCTGGATGTCGTTCTTCCTGCTCATCATCTCGGTCTGGATCCGGCTGAGCCTGAACGAGACGCCGGCGTTCAAGAAGATGAAGGAAGAGGGCAAGACGTCGAAGGCGCCTCTCTCGGAGTCGTTCGGCCAGTGGCGGAACGGCAAGATCGTCCTCCTCGCGCTGCTCGGGCTCACCGCCGGCCAGGGCGTCGTCTGGTATACGGGCCAGTTCTACGCGCTCTTCTTCCTGACCGCTCAGCTCAAGGTCGAGCCGACGACGGCGCAGCTGATGATCGGCGCGTCGCTCCTGATCGGCACGCCGTTCTTCATCGTCTTCGGCACGCTGTCGGACAAGATCGGCAGAAAGCCGATCATCATGGCCGGCTGCCTGCTGGCCGCGCTGACCTTCATTCCGCTCTTCCACGCGCTCACCGAGGCGGCCAACCCGGACCTCGCGGCGGCGCAGGCGAAGAACAAGGTCGTCGTGACCGCCGACCCGAAGCAGTGTTCGTTCCAGGGCAATCCGGTGGCGCGCGAGATCGACTTCCGGACCTCGTGCGACATCGTCAAGCGCTACCTGGCGCAGAGTTCGGTCAGCTACGACAACGTCGACGCTCCTGCGGGCACGCCGGCGACGATCTCGATCGGCGACAAGACGATCACCGCGCCCTCGGCGACCGTCGTCAACCAGAAGTTCGACGCCGACAGCACGGCCAAGGTCAACGCCTTCAAGAAGGAGAGCGGCGCCGATCTCGTCGCCGCCGGCTATCCGGCCAAGGCCAAGCCGATCGCCTTCATGAGCGCCCAATGGTGGAAAGTCGTCGCAATCCTGACGATCCTCGTCATCTACGTGACGATGGTCTACGGGCCGATCGCCGCCGCACTCGTCGAGCTGTTCCCGACCCGGATCCGCTACACGTCGATGAGCCTGCCGTACCACATCGGCAACGGCTGGTTCGGCGGCTTGTTGCCGACGACGGCGTTCGCGATCGTCGCCTCGACCGGCAACATGTACAACGGCCTGTGGTATCCGATCGTGATCGCGGCGATGACCTTCATCATCGGCACGCTCTTCGTCCGCGAGACCAAGGACGTCGACATCTACGCGCGGGACCGCTAGCGGCGACCTCCGCTCGATTCCAGGGCCGGCGCGAGCGCCGGCCCTTTTTCTTGGCGTTCAGGCGAAGAGCGCCGCATGCTGCTCGCGCAGCAGGTTCTTCTGCACCTTGCCCATGGCGTTTCGCGGCAGCTCGGGAACGACGAAGACCGCCTTCGGCACCTTGAAGTTGGCAATCTTTGCCTTCAGCGCGCGCGTGAGCGCATCGGGGTCGAGTGACGCGCCGGCGCGCGGCACGACCACCGCGATCACCGCCTCGCCGAAGTCGCCGTGCGGCACGCCGACGACAGCCGTCTCGGCGACGCCGGGCATCTCGTTGCAGACGCTCTCGATCTCGGCCGGATAGACGTTGTAGCCGCCGCTGATGATGAGGTCCTTGCTGCGGCCGACGATCGTCACGTAGCCGCGCTCGTCGACCATGCCGACGTCGCCGGTGCGAAACCACCCGTCGGCGCTGAACTCGGCGCGCGTCTTCTCGGGCAAGCGCCAGTAACCGGCGAAGACGTTGGGGCCGCGCACCTCGATCGCGCCGACCGTCCCGGCCGGAAGCGGCGCGGCGCCGTCGCCGACGATGCGCAGGCCCACGCCCGGGAGCGGGAACCCGACGGTGCCGCCGCGCCGGTCGCCGTCGGCTGCGTCGTACGGGTTCGAGGCCAGCATCACCGTCTCGCTCATCCCGTAGCGCTCGAGGATGGTGTGGCCGGTCCGTTCGCGGAACGCCTCGAAGGTGTCGAGCAGGAGCGGCGCCGAGCCGCTGATGAAGACGCGCATGTTGCGGCACGCCTCACGCGTCAGCGTCGGTTCGCCGAGAAGCCGCACGTAGAGCGTTGGCACGCCCATGAAGATGGTCGCGCGCGGCAGCAGCTCGACGACGCGGTGCGCGTCGAAGCGGCCGAGCCAGAGCATCCTGGCGCCGGCGAGCAGCGCGCCGTGCGACGCGACGAAGAGGCCGTGCACGTGGAAGATCGGCAGCGCGTGGATCAGTACGTCGCCGCCCTCGTCGGGCGTGCGCCAGCCCCAGTAGGTCTTCAGCGTCAGCGCGTTCGAGAGCAGGTTGCCGTGCGTCAGCATCGCGCCCTTGCTGCGCCCGGTGGTGCCGCTCGTGTAGAGGATCGCCGCGAGGTCGTCGGCGTCGCGCTCGGTCGGCGTGTGGACGTCGCCGAAGTGGCCCGCTCGCTCGAGGAGGCTGCCGGTGCGGTGGTCGGCGAGGGTGAAGACGTAGGTCGTTCCGGCGGCAAAGGCGAGCTTGGACGCCCAGACGAAATCCTTCGGCGCGCAGACCAGCACCGCCGGCTCCGCGTCGCTGATGAAGTAGCCCACCTCTTCGCTCTTGTAGGCGGTGTTGAGCGGGAGGTAGACGTGGCCGGCACGCAGCACGGCGAGGTAGAGCAGGAGCGACTCGACCGATTTCTCGATCTGCACCGCGATCCGGCTGGCCGGCGGCAGCTCGAGCGAGTCGAGCAGGTTGGCGAGCATCGCCGTCGCCCGCTCGATGTCGCGCCAGCTGTAGCAAAGGCCCGACTCGACGGTCTCGATGGCGGTCCGGTCGAGGTCTTCGGGAAAGCCGGCGCGCAGGGCGACGAACAGGTTGGAATTGGCGGCGGCGGAGGTCATTCGCAGAAGCGCTGAGCTGGACAAAGGGCAGACGATTCTTGCTGCGTTCGCCCAGCCGTCAATCCGGCCGATCGCCGACGCGCCGGCATCCGGATTGCCGGTCGACGGGATGCAGCGGGAGGAAAGTCCATGCCCCAAACCCGATGGACCGACAAGCGCGAACGCCAGTACCGGCACATCAAGGACAGCCTGCTCGAACGCGGCAAGGGCGAGAAGACGGCCGAAGAGATCGCCGCGCGCACCGTCAACAAGGA
>DASXXO010000480.1:0-1832 GCA_036503045.1 Caldimonas sp.
CGCCGCCCTCGAAAGGAGCGCCACCGATGAATGAGCCGAAGCCTGCTGCCGAGCTGGCCGCTGCCGCGAGCAAGCCCTACCCCAACGACAGCGCCGAGTACCGGCGCGCGCGCACCGCGCTGCTCGCCGAGGAGATTGAGCTGCGTCGCCACATCGAGCGCGTCGCCGCGCAACGGCGGAAGCTCCCGCCTGGCGGCGAGCCGCCCGACTTCCGGTTCAAGGACGAGAACGGCAAGACGGTGCGTCTCGCCGACTTGTTCGGCAAGCACGACACCCTGATCACCTACTTCTGGATGTACGGCCCGCAGCGCGAGCGGCCATGCCCGATGTGCACGGCGTTCCTCGGCGCGCTCGACATCCCGGTCGCCGACCTGACGCAGCGCGCCGCGTTCGCGGTGCTCGGCCGCTCGCCGGTGGAGCGTCAGCTCGCGTTCGCGCGCGAGCGCGGCTGGCGCAACCTCAAGTTCTACGCGACCGTCGGCGACGACTTCGCGCGCGACTACCGCGGCCTCGCGCCCGACGGCAGCGAATGGCCGGCGCTCGATGTCTGGGTCAGGCAGGACGGCAAGGTGCTGCACTTCTGGGGCGCCGAGCTCGGCGGCACGAGCGACCCCGGTCAGGATCCGCGCGGCGCGCCCGATCCGACGCCGCTCTGGAACCTGCTCGATCTCACGCCCGCCGGCCGCGGCACCGACTGGTATCCGAAGCTCTCTTACCCGAACGGAGCCTGAGCGAACGCCGCGTCGATGCGGCGCGGCGGCGCGATGAAACGCGCACACGGATCGTTGCGTGTCGCCGGCGCGGTGCGGACGACGGCATCGAACGCCGACGGCGGCGTCGCACTATCGACCTCGAGGAAGCCGATCGCGAGCACGCGGCCGGAAGCGAGCGCGAGCCAGCGCGGCACGCCGATGTCGCGTCGCGCGTGGCCGTTGCCGGCGAGCAGCACGGCGCCGTGCCCGGCGTGCACGGCCAGAGTCCGGGCCATCACCGCGTCGCGCGCGTACTGCGCGCGCGCCATCCGCGGCCACGCCTCGGCCGGCAGCGCGCCGCAGTGGCCGACGTCGATCTCGTGCTCCTGCGCCGATCGCACAGATGCGTCGATCGGCCGGTCGAGACCGAGCCCGGCGATGCTGGCGGCATCGAACACCGCCGCATAGCCGCCGCGCACGATCCGCGCCGCGTCGGCGCTCGACACGTTGGCGGCGATCAGCGGCACGTCGTACTCGAGCGCAAGCGCGACGAACGGCCGATAGAAGTCCCAGTTCCAGCCGCTCGCGGCCGGCGCCGCGAGGTCGATGACGTGCTGCGCATCGCGCGGCCGTTCGCGCCGCGCGCGCTCGATGTCGGCCTGACGGTCACGGTCGAACTGCTCCATCACGATCGCCGGCCGCCACCCCGCCGCGAACGCGCGCTGCAGAACGGCGAGGCGAAGCCGGTGCTGTTCGGCGTTGTCGTGGACCTCGCCGAGGAGAATGACGCTGTCGCCGCGCAGCCGCGCTTCCCAGTCGAAGCGCTCCTGCGCAGTCGCGCAAGCAGCGAGCGAGAGCGTGAGCAGCAGCGCTGCGATCGTCCTCACGACGCTTGCGCAGCGCCCTTCGTCAGCACGACGTGGAGCGCATCGGGCGTCGTCGCGTGGCGGGCGACACCGAAGCCGAGCGCGACGAGATCGACGCCGGTCAAGAGCGCCTCGCCGCCGCCGAGGAGCGCCGGCGTCAGCGCGAGATGGATCTCGTCGACGAGGCCGGCGCGCAGGTACTGCCGGATCGTCTCGACGCCGCCACCGATCCGCACGTCGCGACCGCCGGCGGCGGCGAGCGCCCGCTCGAGCG
>DASXXO010000481.1:0-6133 GCA_036503045.1 Caldimonas sp.
CACGCGCGACGATCAGATCGCTGCCGCGGTGGCCGGCTGCGGCGATGTGACCCTGCTATTCAACAACGCCGGCATCAATCGTCATCAGGGCGTGATCGCGGCGCCGACCCTCGACGACGCCCGCGCCGAGATGGCGAGCAACTATTTCGGCACCCTGGCGATGTGCCGCGCCTTCGCCCCCGTGCTCAAGGCCAACGGCGGTGGCGCGATCGTCAACGTGCTGTCGATCCTCGCCAAGGCGACGATTCCGGCGATGGCTTCGCTCTGCGCATCGAAGGCCGCGGCGCTGCGCATGACCGAGGGGTTGCGCGCCGAGCTGGCGGGGCAAAGGACACTCGTGGTCGCGCTGATGACCGGCGCGATGGACACCGACATGGAACGCGATTTCCAGGGCCCCAAGTCGGCACCTGCCGAGGTCGCCGCGACTTTGCTCGCGCAGATCGACCAAGGGCAGGAAGAGGTCTACCACGGGCCGATGCCCGAGTGGATCAACGCCGCCTTGAAGGAAGATGCGAAATCTCTCGAGCGGGAATTCGCGAAGTATCTGCCGGCCTGAGCGATCCGGATTCACCCACCGGACAACGCCTGGTCGGTGAGACTCGCCGATTCGCGGCGGTCGGACGAGTCCGCTACCGCCGGAGAGGCCCGCGCTGAGATCTTCGCGCGTCTCCTCCCCGACGCGCAAACGAGGGTCTTCGAACGCGAATCGGGCTCAGGCCAAGCCGCAGCCACGTAGCACTAGCGTGACCACGTGCTCAGCCGCGCGCTCGTGATCGCGCCCTCTCAGGCGCGTGCGCCCGAGGACGGCGCGCACCTGCACGTCGAAATCGGCATACGTCTGCGTCGCCGCCCAGATCGTGAAGAAAAGATGAGTCGCATCGACCGGCGCCATGCGACCGGCTGCGATCCAGCCGTCGATCACCTGCGCCTTCTTTCGCACCATCGCGCGCAGCTCGGTGCGCATCAGCTCGCCGAGCACGGGGGCGCCGTGCAGCAGCTCGTTGGCGAACACCCGCGACGCGTCGGGCCGCTCGGCCGACATCGCCATCTTGGCGCGGATATACGCCGCCAGCGCGGTGCGCGGCTCGGCCTCGGCGACGAGGCTGTCCATCGGCACCAGCCAGTCGTGCAGCGTGCGCGCGAGCACCTCGTGATAGAGCTCGTGCTTGCTGCCGAAGTGGTAGTGCAGGTTCGACTTCGGCACGCCGGCCGCTTCGGCGATCGCCGCCGTGGTCGCACCGTTGAAGCCGGCGCGCGCGAACACCCGCTCGGCCGCGCCGAGGAGCGCCTCGCGGGCGCTGTCGCCGCGCGGCTGGCGGAGCCGGCCGCGGGCCGGCGCCCGCAGCGCGCCACTCACTTCTTGGTCGCCGCCTCCCAGACGACGTGCGAATATGCGGCCTTGCCCGGATCCTTCTTGATCACCGGCGAGCTGCCGGCGGCGAGCAGCACCTTGACCGTGCGCTCGTAGGCGGCCGGCTCGAGATAGCCGAGCTTGGGCGTGCCAGCGGTGGTGATGAGCTTGGCGACGTTTTCCATCTGCCGCTGCTGCACCTTCAGGGTGGCACTGCCCGACGGGTCGGCGGCGACGACGATCTTGGCGGCCTCGGCCGGATCCTTGACGGCGTCGTTCCAGCCCTTCAGCGTCGCGCGCAGGAACTTCGCGCTGCGCGCGACGAACGCCGGGTCCTTCAGCTTGCTGTCGAGCACGTAGAGGCCGTCCTCGAGCGAGGCGACGCCCTGGTCCTCGTAGAAGAAGGTGACGAGGTCGCTCTCCTTCACGCCCGCGTCGACGACCTGCCAGTACTCGTTATAGATCATGGTCGAGATGCAAGCCGCCTGGTTCTGCAGCAGTGGGTCGACGTTGAAGCCCTGCTTCAGCACCTTGATGTCGGTGTCGGGCTTGAGGCCGAGCTTGGCCATCCAGTTGAGGAACGGATATTCGTTGCCGCCGAACCAGACGCCCAGTGTCTTGCCCTTGAAGTCTTTCGGCGTTGTCACGCCGCTCGCCTTCTTGCAAGTCAGCATCAGGCCCGAGCGGTTGAAGATCTGGGCGATATTGACCAGCGGCACGCCGGCTTCGCGCGCGGCGAGCGCGTCGGGCATCCAGTTGACGATCGCGTCGGCCTGGTTGCCCGCCAGCACCTGCACCGGAGAGACGTCGGGGCCGCCCGGCTTGATCGTCACGTCCAGGCCCTCGGCCTTGTAGTAGCCCTTGGCGGCAGCGACGTAGTAGCCGGCGAACTGGGCCTGCGGCACCCACTTCATCTGGACCGTGTATTTCTCCTGCGCCTGGGCCGGCGCGGCGATGCCGACGGCGAGCGTCGTGGCCAGCGCGGCGAGCGCGAGTCTGAACGATGAACCGATCATGGGAAAGCTCCTCGAGTTGTTGGAGTGACAGGGAAAGGGATCGAAACCAACCCGCTCACGCGGACCGTATCGAAGGGTGCCAGAACGCCCAGCGGCGCTCAAGCTGGACCAGGAGCGCGTAGGCCGCCGAGCCGGAGACCGCGGCGACGACGATCGCGCCCCAGACGAACGCCATGTTCAGGCGCGCCGCCTCGGTGCTGATCCGAAAGCCGAGGCCGACCGTGGGCGAGCCGAAGAACTCGGCGACGATGCCGCCGATGAGTGCCAGCGTCGCGTTGATCTTGAGCGCGCTCATGATGTAGGGCACGGCGCACGGCAGGCGCAGGTCGAGCAGGGTGCGCAGGTAGCCCGCGGCGTAGCTGTACATCAGCTCGCGCTCGAGCCGGCCCGCCGCCTGCAGGCCGGCGAGGGTGGCGATGAGCATCGGGAAGAACGTCATCAGAACGACCACGGCGGCTTTCGATGGCCATTCAAAGCCGAACCACATCACCATGATCGGCGCCACGGCGACCAGCGGGATCGTGCTCGTGAGCGAGGCCAGTGGCAGCAGCCCGCGCTGCAGGAAGGGTAGGCGATCGATGGCGACGCCGACGGCGAAGCCGAGCGCCGAGCCGAGCGCCCAGCCGACGACGACCGACTTCAGCACCGTCTGCACGAAGTCGCGGCCGAGCGTGTCCCACCGCGCGAGCATCGACTGGACGATCGCCGCAGGCGCCGGCAGAAGAACGCGTGGCACCTCGAAGGCGGTGACGCCGACCTGCCAAAAGAACAGAACCCATAGGCCGAACAGCGCCGCCGTCAGCGTGCCGTAGAGGCGCGAGCCGTCGAGCGCGGCGGACCGTCGCACGGTGATGAGCGCGAGTGCGAGGGTGCCGAGCAGGGCGAGCCAGAAGCCGCTCGCCGCCGGGGCGGCGCCGGTCGACGGCGGCAAAGTGGCGAAGGCGATGGCGCCGGCGATGCAAGGCATGACCAGCAGCAGCGTCGCTCGTGCGCTCTCGGTCGGCTTCAGCGCGCGCCAGGCGGCGAACGCGAACAGCGCCCATGCCAGCGGCGCGGCGAGACCGTCGCGCCAGCCGAGCGCGCCGGCGCCAGCGGCCGGCGTGGCGAGCGGATAGACGAAGGCGAGCGCGAGCACGGCCAGCGCGAAGAGCGCGATCAGGGCGCCGGCTGCGCGCTTCATCGGAATCTGCGCGGGCCGAGCACGATCCGCTCCGCGCCGGCAACGGCGCCGGTCAATACCAGGCCGAGCAGCGCCGACATCACCAGTGCCGACCAGATGCCGATCGTGTTGCCGTAGTACGAGCCGGTGAGGAGCCGCGCACCGAGCCCGGCCTGCGCGCCGGTCGGCAGCTCGGCGACCATCGCGCCGACAAGGCCGGCGGCGATCGCGACGCGCAGCGACGGGAACAGGAACGGCAGAGCTGCCGGCATTCGCAGCATCCAGAATGCCTGCATCCGCGTCGCCGCGTAGGTGTGCATCAGCTCGGTGTCGATGCGCTGCGGCGAGCGCAGGCCCTGGACCATCGCGACGGTGACCGGAAAAAAGCACAGGTACATCGCGATCGTCGCCTTCGGCGCGATGCCCGAAAAGCCGAGGCTGCCGAGGATGACGAGGACGATCGGCGCGATCGCCAGCACCGGCACCGTCTGCGAGGCGACGATCCACGGCAGCAGGGCGCGGTCGAGCGTGCGCGAGTGGACGATCGCGCCGGCGAGAGCGACGCCGAGCAGGGTGCCGAGGACGAAGCCGACCAGCGTCGATTGCGCCGTCACCGCCGCGTGGAAGAGGAGATTGCGCGGCGAGCCGAGCGGCCAGTCGACGAGGCTCTGCCACAGGTCGCTCGCCACCTGATGCGGCGCCGGCAGCACCGGGCGCTCCATCGACCAGGTGGCGGCGATCAGATCGGCGCTGTCGTAGGCGCCCTTGGGCGTGAGCACGCGCTCGATCGCGCCCGGCGCGTTGAGAGCCACGGCGCCGAGATACCAGAGGACGATGACGCCGACCAGCACGGTGGCGACCGGAACGAGGCGCCGTGCGGCGTCAGGCATCGGCGCTGCTCCCGACGGCGAGCGCTTCGCGCAGCTCGTGCGCGACGGCGACGAACTCGGGCGAATCGCGCATGCCGAGATGGCGCTCGTCGGGCAGTGGCGAGGTGATCTCCTTCAGGATCCGGCCCGGGCGCGGCGACATCACGACGATGCGCGTCGACAGGTACGCCGCCTCGGCGATCGAATGGGTGACGAAGACGACGGTGCGCTTCTCGCGCCGCCAGAGCTGTTGCAGCTGCTCGTTGAGACGGTCGCGCGTGATCTCGTCGAGCGCGCCGAACGGCTCGTCCATCATCAAGAGGCGCGGCTCGAAGCCGAGCGCGCGGGCGATCGAGACGCGCTGCTGCATGCCGCCCGAGAGCTGCCAGGGGTACTTCTTCTCGAAGCCAGCGAGGCCAACGCGGCCGAGCTGCTCCAGCGCCACCGCCTTGCAGTCGGCCGCCTCGCGCCCCTGGATCTGCAGCGGCAGCATGACGTTGGCGAGCACTGTGCGCCAGGGAAACAGCGCCGGCGCCTGGAAGACGTAGCCGTAGGCGCGCGCCAGCCGCGCTTCGTGCGGGCTCATACCGTTGACCTCGACCGTGCCGGAGGTGATCGGCTCCAGGTCGGCGATGACGCGCAGGAAGGTCGTCTTGCCGCAGCCCGAGGGGCCGATGAGGGAGACGAACTCGCCGGGAGCGATGGCGAGGTTGATCTCCTTGAGCGCATGCACCGGCGCATCGGCCGCGGCATAGACGACGCTGACCTTGCGCGCGGAGACGGCGAGCTCGCGCGCGGGAACTGCGGCGGGCGTCGATTGCAGCGTTCGATCGGGAGCGTTCATCAAGGCGACTCGGGACCCGAGAAACTTGGCTGAATGGTCAGCTTATTGTGGGCCCCGGCAAGCCAGTTGCATGCCAGGCTGGCCGTGCGGGCGAACCCGATAGCGGGCTGGCATGGCGGTTGCGTAAGATCGCCCCAAGTCCTGACCAAATGGTCAACTTTGGTTCGAGCCGAGGAAGGAGCGCCCTGCATGGCCGAGACCAGTTCCCGTTCCCCCGACGGCGGCCCCGACATCCGCGCCGGCCGGCGCAGTGCCGCCGGCTACGCCGCCGCGTTCGCCGACGCCGCGCCGCGCTTCACGCGCACGCAGGCGCTGGTCGAGGCCGAGCGCTGCCTCTATTGCCACGACGCGCCGTGCGTCGAGGCCTGCCCGACCGGGATCGACGTGCCGAGCTTCATCCGCCGCATCGGCGAGGACAACCTGCGCGGTGCGGCGCGCACGATCCTCGAAGCCAATCCGCTCGGCGGCACCTGCGCCCGCGTCTGCCCGACCGAGGAGCTCTGCGAGCAGGTCTGCGTACGGGTGGCGCAGCAGGGCAAGCCGGTCGAGATTGGCCGGCTGCAGCGCTACGCAGTCGATGCGGTGATGGATCGTCCAGTGAGCGCGCTCTTCGCCCGCGCCGCGCCGACCGGCAAGCGCGTCGCCATCGTCGGCGCCGGACCTGCCGGTTTGGCGTGCGCGTTCGTCCTGGCGCGCCTGGGGCACGAGGCCGTGATCCACGATGCCAAACCGCGCGGCGGCGGGCTCAACGAATACGGCCTGGCGACGTACAAGATGGCCGGCGACTTCGCCCAGGCCGAGGTCGACTGGCTGCTCGCGATCGGCGGGATCACGCTCGAGCTCGGCTGGCACCTCGACGGCAGCGCCAAGCTCGACGCGCTGCGCGCGCACTAC
>DASXXO010000482.1:0-4867 GCA_036503045.1 Caldimonas sp.
AGCAGCACGGTGACGAGCTCGGCCTGCGCGCGGCGCGCGCGCGGGTCGATCGTGATGCGCTGGCCGGCGAAGACGCGCGATCCAAGCTCGGCCACGACGCGTCCGTCGACGCGCACCCAGCCGCGCGCGATCCATTCGTCGGCCTCGCGCCGCGACGCGAGGCCGAGCTCGCTCATCCGCTTCGACACGCGCACGCCGGCGTCGCCGTCGGATTCCGCCGGCGCTGACGGCGTTGCGCCCGCAGGGCGCGCGGGCGCAGGACGCGGCTTCGTCATCGGCCGCGCCAGAACAGGCGGTCGAGCTCGGCGTGCGTGATCTGGCGCCACGTCGGCCGGCCGTGGTTGCACTGGTCGGCGCGCTCGGTGCGCTCCATGTCGCGCAGCAGCGCGTTCATCTCGGCGAGCGTGAGCGCGCGGTTGGCGCGCACTGCGCTGTGGCACGCCATGGTCGAGAGCAGCTCGTCGCGTGCGCGAACGAGCGCCTCGCTCGAGCCGACGTCGGCGAGCTCGGCGAGGACCGCGCGACAGAGATCGATGCCGTTCGCGCCGGCGAGCGGCGCCGGCAACGCGCGCAGCGCGAGCGTCGCGCTGCCGAGCGGTGCGAGGTCGAGGCCGAGCGCGCGTAGCGTCTCGGCGTGCGCTTCGGCGGCCGCGATCTCGGCGGCGCTGGCATCGAAGGTCGTCGGGATCAGCAGCGTCTGCTGCACCGGGTGCGCGTCGTCGAGGCTCGCCTTCAGACGCTCGTAGACGATCCGCTCGTGCGCCGCGTGCATGTCGACGATCACCAGCCCGTGCGCGTTCTCGGCGATGACGAAGGCGCCGGCGACCTGCGCGAGCGCGCGGCCGAGCGGCCAGGCGCTCTCGTCGCCCGCGTCGCCGGCATCGCCGGGTCGCGCCGGCTCGGGCGGGCGGGCGGCGAGCCACGGCAGTGCCGGCTCGGCGAGGTGCGGTGCCAAGGACGACGCGACCTCGCTCCAGCGCAACGGCCGCTGCGATGCGCCACCGACGCTCGACGGTGCGGCGGCGAGGCTGCGCTCGTTCGGCGCCGCGGTCTCGTTCGTGCCGCGAGCACCCGGCGCCGCGGCAAGCGCCGCTGCCACGGCCTTGCGCACCGACTCGTGCACTTCGCGCCCGTCGCGGAAGCGCACCTCGATCTTGGTCGGATGCACGTTGACGTCGACGCGCTCCGGCGCGACGTCAATGAACAGCAGGTACGCCGGCTGGCGACCGCCGTGCAGGACGTCGTCGTAGGCGGCGCGCACGGCGTGCGCGATCAGCTTGTCGCGCACGTGGCGGCCGTTCACGTAGACGTATTGCAGGTCGGCACGCGCACGCGCCGACTCGGGCGTTCCGGTCCGCCCGGCGATCGCCAGGCCGCCGAGGTCGACCGCGACCGCGCGGCTGTGCTCGAGGAAGGCCGCGCCGAGGATGTCGGCGGCGCGCTCGCCCGCGCTTGCGCGCGCCCAACGCGCGACCGGCTTGCCGTCGTGCCAGACCGCGAACGCGAGCTCGGGACGCGCCAGCGCGTGGCGGCGCGCTGCCTCGACGCAATGGGCGAGCTCGGTGGCTTCGCTCTTCAGGAACTTGCGCCGCGCCGGCGTGCTGAAGAACAGCTCGCGCACCTCGACCGTCGTGCCGACCGCGCGTGCGGCCGGCGCGAGCTCGCCGCTTAGCGCATCGAGCCGCGTCGCATGCGGCGCCTGCGCCGTGCGGCTGGTCAGCGCGACGGCTGCGACCGATGCGATCGCCGCCAGCGCCTCGCCGCGAAACCCCATCGTCGCGACGCCCTCGAGCTCGGTCAGCGTCGCGATCTTGCTCGTCGCATGGCGGCGCAGCGCCGCCGCGAGCTCGTCGGCAGGGATGCCGTGGCCGTCGTCCTCGACCGCGATCGCGCGGATGCCGCCACCCGAGAGGCGCACCGCGATGCTGGTCGCGCCGGCGTCGATCGCGTTGTCGAGCAGCTCGCGCACGACCGACGCCGGCCGTTCGACGACCTCGCCGGCGGCGATCTGGCTGATGAGCTCGCTCGGCAGCTCGCGGATCGGCCGGCGCACGCGAGGCTCGAGCACGGCGTTCATCGGCCCATTGTAGGAAGCGCGAAGGGCGCGTCCCGGAACGGTCGCGCGCGGCACGCGTCGCGTCGCGGCCGCGCATCTTGACGCAGATTTCGCGTTGCATCGTTGCACGCGATGCTTCGTGCCGCAGGCCCGCGTGTTAGCTTTCCCGGATGAACGAGATCGTGGCGACAGGATTGGCGGGAAGCGAGGCAGCGCCGGCGTTCGTCCACGCCGTCGCCGAGCTCGGCGCCAAGCGCCCGGTCAAGACCTCGCAGCCGATCTACAACGCGCAGGGAATCAAGCTGCTCGAAGGCGGCGTGACGATCGACCAGACGCTGTACGAGCGCCTCTTCTCGCACCGTCTCTCGCTGCCGCTCGACGAATGCATCGATCCCGGGCCTGGCACCGAGGGCGCGTCGCTGGTCGCGGCCGCGCGCGCGGCGATCGCGCGCTGGCCGTTCTTCGCCCGTGCCGTTGCCGAAGGCGAGGGCGGCAAGGTCGTGTTCGACGCGCTCGGCGCGATGAAGCTGCCCAAGCCGGTCGCCTTGCACCTTACGCTCGCGCTCGAGACCCGCCCGCGGCTGTTCGACCACAGCATCCTGATGGCGCTGCTCTGCGCGCACCTGGTGCGCGAGAACGGCGCACCGCGCGCCGAGGTCCGCGAGGCCGCGGCTGCGGGGCTGCTGCACGACCTCGGGATGCTGCACATCGAGACGGACCTGCTCGACTCGGAGGAACGCCTGAGCGGCGACGAGCTAAAGCCGGTCTACGTCCATCCGGTGACCTCGTCGATGCTCGTCGACCGCTTCGCCGAGTACTCGAAGGTCGTCGTGCGTGCGATCGCCGAGCACCACGAGCGGCTCGACGGCTCGGGCTATCCGCGCGGCCTCGCGGGCGCGGCGATCAGCCCGCTCGGCCGCGTGCTCGCCCTCGCCGAAGTCGTCACCGCGATGTTCGACGGCGACCGGCGCTGGCCGGAGCAGCGCGTGTCGCTCTTGCTCAGGATCAACCCGCGCCGCTACGACTCGGCGCACGTGGCCGCGATCCACCGCCTGCTCGCGTCGGCGCCGATGCCGGCCGACGCCGACGGCATCGACGCCGACGCGCTGGTCGCGCGCTTGCTGCAGCTCACCGACGCGCTCGCGCACTGGCGTGCGACGAGCGAGGCGATCGGCAGCGCGCTCCCGGTGGGGCAATCGACGCTGGTGCGCGCGGTCGACGCGCAGAACGCGACCCTGCAACGCATGCTCTATGACGCCGGCGTCACGCGCGAGCAGCTGTCGGCGATCGCCGGCGAAGTCGGCGGCGATGCGGCGTTGCGCGTCGAGCTCTGGGCGATCTCCGAGGAGCTGCTCTGGCAACTGCACGCGGCCGCGAACCAGGTGAAGCGGCGCTGGCCGGCGTCGAGCCTCGCGCATCCTCGCGAGCTCACGGCGTGGTTCGAAACCGTTGCTGCCCTCGATCGCGCGCCTGCGGCGGCGCGATAGCCGTGCCGTCGGGCCGGTGCGGCCCGGCCGTGATAATCCCCGGCCATGGGTTTCATCGGCACGTTGCTCGACTTCGTCTTCCACATCGACGTCCACCTGGCGACGTTCGTGCAGCTCTACGGCACCTGGGTGTACGCGCTGCTCTTCGCGATCATCTTCGTCGAGACGGGCCTGGTGGTGATGCCGTTCCTGCCCGGCGACTCGCTCCTCTTCGTCGTCGGCGCGATGTGCGCGCACGGGTTGATGAGCCTGCCGCTCGTGCTCGTCCTGCTCTGGAGCGCGGCGGTGCTCGGCAACCAGAGCAACTACACGATCGGCCGCGCGATCGGCCCGCGCGTCTTCGGCTGGAAGCAGTCGCGCTGGTTCAACAAGCAGGCGTTCGACCAGGCACACGCGTTCTACGAGCGCTACGGCGGGATCACGATCGTCGCTGCGCGCTTCATGCCGTTCCTGCGCACGTTCGCGCCCTTCGTCGCCGGCGTCGCGCAGATGACGCGCAGCCGCTTCACGTTCTACGACGTGACCGGCGGCGCGCTCTGGATCGGCTCGGTGACGCTCGTCGGCTACCTGTTCGGTAACGTCCCCTGGGTGAAGGAGCACCTCGAGCTGATCATCTGGGGCGCGATCCTGATCCCGGGCCTGCTCGTTCTCATCGGGGCGTGGCGGGCGCGGATGAAGCAGGCGAAGACCGCTTGACCTTGCCGGTGCCCGCCGGCGCAGGCTCGGACGCCGCGCTCGCGTGCACAGTTAGACCGGGCGCGCTCGCCGGGGCCTCCTGCGGGCTGACCGCGCAGGCCTGCTGCTGGTAGATGGTGCGTCCGCGCTCGACGCACTTGTACAGCTGCGAGGCCGCGCCGGCCGGCCCTGCGCAGGTCGCGAGCGCCAGCACTGCGCCCAACAGGCATCCGCGCGCGCTCATCGCGTGGTCGCCGGTTGCGTCAACTGCTCGCCAACGATCTCGGGGCGCATCAGGCGCCAGCGCCCTCTTGTGCTCATGTCGACGACGCGCGGCGTCAGCTCGTAGGCGCTCGCGCCCGGGTCGAGCTCGAGCGCGCGCGCGACGCAGCGGCGGATCCACTCCGCGGTGTCGCGCACGTAGTCGATGTCGGCATCGTCGAGTCGGCAGACGAGCCGAAACGTCTTCTCGAAGGGTGCGTCGGAGCTCGTCGAGGTCATTCCTGCTCCCAAGCGCCGGTGCGTTGCGGTCCTTGCGGCCGTGGGCTTCGCGACCCGGCGTTCGGCGCGGATTCTCGACTGCGGGCGTCGATCCAGGCTGCCTTCCGGACGGAAGTCGCTGCGGCCTGCGCAATCGATCACGCGGGGC
>DASXXO010000483.1:0-6227 GCA_036503045.1 Caldimonas sp.
GCGCATGGCCGTCGCGACCGGCGTCGCCGGGCTCTCGATCGAGGACTCGACCGGCGACCCGGCGCGCCCGGTGCGCGACGTCGCGGAAGCGGTGACGCGATTGCGCTCCGCCCGTGCGGCGATCGACGAAAGCGGCGGCGACACCTTGCTAGTCGGTCGCGCCGAGAACTTCATCGTCGGCCGTCGCGATCTTGAAGACACTGTCGCGAGGCTGAGGGCGTACGCCGCAGCCGGCGCCGATTGCCTCTACGCGCCGGGACTCCACACGCGCGAGCAGATCATGGCGGTGGTCGCCGCGGTCGCGCCCAAGCCCGTCAACCTGCTGCTCGGCGCTGCCAGCGACTGGACGCTGGCCGATGTCGCGGCGATGGGCGTGCGCCGGATCAGCGTCGGCGGCGCGCTCGCGCGGGCGGCGTGGGCCGGCTTCCTGCTCGCCGCGCGCGGTCTCGCGGAAGGCCGCTTCGACGGCCTCGCCGGTGCGACGCCAGGCGGTGAGCTCAACAAATTCTTCAGCGGACTGGTCAGGGAAGGCCCGGGCTCGTCATGAAGCGCGAAGTCGTTCGCGTCGAGCCGCTCTCGACTTGGCTCGAGAACTGGAAGGCGCCGACGTCCGCGGTCGTTCGCCACGGCGAGACCGTGTACGTCTCGGGATTTCCGCCGTTCGATCCGGCAACGGGCGAGGTCGTCGTCGACGCGCCGATCGAGCGCCAGACGGAGATCGTCCTCGAGCAGATGAAGCGCTGCCTGGAGGCGGCCGGCTCGTCGCTCGCGAACGTGCTGAAGTGCAACGTCTATTGCACGTCGGTCGAGAAGTTCGCTGCCGTGAATGAAGTCTACTGGCGCTACTTCCCGACCGACCCGCCGGCGCGCGTCTTCGTCAACGTGCCCGGATGGCCGGGGCGCTTCGACATCGAGATCGACTGCATCGCTGCGGTGCTGTGACGCGCGGTCGGCGTGGTGGCACGGCGACGCATCAGCGTCCCTGAAATCGAAACGCAGCGTAGAAGACCCAGCTGCGCGGATCGCCGTTGCTCGGGTGGCAGCCGTTCGGAAAGTTGCGCGTGAACGACGGATCGCGGTCGAACAGGTCGTCGTCAGGCAGGCCACCGAATCGGAAACCGGATTCCGACGAGTCTCGGTCGGGCGATCATCGAAACTGCCGAAACGCGGCCGAGCGTGTTGAGAGGACCGCGCGGCTTGGTCGAGGCCCTGCGCCGCGCACCTTGATGGACTCGGCAAGAATGGCAACGATCAGGAGAGTCGCCATGACGATGCTTCGAGACGCCGCCCGCGCCTTCATGCCGTATCCGGAGGCGCCCGTGCGCCATGCCGAGCACGGGCCGCTCGCAGGACTGACCTTCGCCGTCAAGGATCTGTTCGACGTCGCCGGCTACCCGACCGCGGGCGGCCAGCCGTTCGTCCTCGCGATGTCGGGAATCAAGACGACGACCGCGCCGACGGTGCAACGCCTCCTCGACGCCGGCGCGCGCTTCGTCGGCAAGACGGTCACCGACGAATTGGCGTTCTCGATGAACGGCCAGAACGCGCACTTCGGGTCGCCGCTCAACGGCGCGGCGCCCGATCGCATCAGCGGCGGCTCGTCGTCGGGGTCGGCGTCGGCGGTGTCGAACGGGCTCTGCGACCTCGCGCTCGGCAGCGACACCGGCGGCTCGGTGCGCGCTCCGGCGAGCCATTGCGGGCTCGTCGGCTTGCGACCGACGCACGGGCGCGTGAGCCTCGCGGGCGTCCTCGATCTCGCGCCGAGCTTCGACACCTGCGGCTGGTTCACGCGCGACGTGGCGACGTTCGCGCGCGTCGCCGACGTGCTGCTCGGCGCCGACCCGGCGCCGCTCGCGGGCGAGCGCGTGCGCCTGCTCGCGCCGAGCGACGTGTGGGCATTGCTCTCGGCCGACGTCGTCGAGGCGCAGCGGGCGCCCCGTGCGCGCGTCGAAGCGGCGCTCGGGCGGGCAGCGCCGCTCGCTGTGGTGCTCGACGACTTCGAGCCGATGTACTGGAGCTTTCGCTATCTGCAGGGTCGCGAAGCATGGCGCACCGACGGCGCGCTGATCGAGCGCTTCGCTCCGCCGCTCGGGCCGGGCGTGAAGGAGCGCTTCGCGTGGGCGCGCGAGGTGACCGATGCGCAGGTCGAGGAAGCGACCGCGTTTCGCGCGCGCTTTCGCGCCCACCTCGCCGCACTGCTCGGCGACGACGGCGTGCTCCTGATGCCGACGATGCCCGACGTCGCGCCGCTCGTCGTCGCCGACCAAGACACGCTCGAGGACTACCGCACCCGCTCGACGCGGATGCTGTGCATCGCCGGCCTCGCCGGCTTGCCGCAACTCTCGCTGCCTCTCGGCGGCCGGCTCGGCGCGCCGCTCGGCATCTCGCTGCTCGGGCCCGCGGGCAGCGATCGCAGCCTCGTTCACCTCGCCGAGCGCATCGTCGGCGCGGCCGGCTGACGCGCCGACGCGTCAGCGTCCGCTGCCTGAGTCCGCGGGCGCTTGCGCCGCCTTGCGCGCGCGAATCCCCTCGGCCGCCTGCAGGTGGCACCACGCGGCGCGGAGCGGCCCCGGGTCGACGCCGGCCGCCTCGGCGCGGTGCAGCATGTCGCCGACGATGTGCGCACCCTCGGTGCGGCCGCCCGATTCGAGATCGCGCAGCATCGACGCGGTGAGCGTCGATGCGCGATCGGTCAGCATCGAGCGGAATCGCTCGAGCGCGGCGGCACCCGGTGGCGAGCCCGCGGCCTCGGCCGTTCGCCGGCAGGCGTCGAACGCCTCGGCCGTGAGCGCCGGGCCGTCGTCGGAGCCCAGGATCGCGCCGACCGGCGCGCGCATCAGGCAGGTCATCGCCGCGAGGGTCGCGAGGCCGACGAACTTCTCCCAGAGCGCCGTCGTCATGTCGTCGCTGAGCTCGACCGGAACCGGGGTCTTCGCGTAGAGCGTGCGCAAGGCCTCGAGCTTGGGCTGCGCATCCGCGCTCGTTCCCGGCAGCCGGCCGAAGACGATGCTGTGGAAGGCGCCGAGCTGCATGACCTCGCCATCTGCGGTCAGCGTGGCGGGAATCGCGCAGCTGCCGCCGGCGACGCGGGCAGCGCCGAAAACGGCGATCAGCCGCTCGATGTGGGCAACGCCGTTCAGGAGCGGCAGCACGCAGGTCGATACCCCGACCGCCGGGTCGATCGCCTCGATCGCCGCCTCGAGGTCGTACGCCTTGCACGTCAGCACGACGAGATCGAACGGCACTTCGAGCTGCGAGCGCAGGACCGAGCGCACCGGAACCGTGAAGTCACCGTGCGGGCTGCGCACGACGAGGCCGTTCTCGCGCAGCTGCCGCGCGCGCCGCTCGCGCACCAGGAAGGTGACGTCGCCGCCGGCCTGCACCAGACGGCCTCCGAAGTAGCCGCCGATCGCGCCGGCGCCGAGAACCAGGATCTTCATCGTCACCTCCGATGCCAGCGAGCATGGCCGATCGGCGAAGGGCCGGCAAGCGCGAGGCTTTCGGCAACGGTTTGACAATCGGCGTCCGCGTCACGAGCATCGTTCCATGACCGCATCCGCCGCTGCACTTCCCAAGCCGGCGCCGCGCGCCGCGTCCCGGCCGCGAGCCGGCCACCAGCCCTCGATCCTCGGCCAGCTTGTCGCTGCGCTCGCGACGCGGCGCATCCGCGTCGTCGACCTGACGCAGACACTCACGCCCGACTTCCCGCAGATCGCGTTGCCGCCCGAGATGGGGCAGTGCTGGCCGTTCCGGATCGAGGAGGTCTCGGCGTACGACGCGCGCGGCCCCGGCTGGTACTGGAACAACTTCTCGTGCGGCGAGCACACGGGCACGCACTTCGACGCGCCGATCCACTGGATCTCGGGGCGCGACCTGCCGAACAACTCGGTCGACACGATCCCGCCGCAGCACTTCGTCGCGCCGGCGTGCGTGATCGACTGCAGCGGCGCGGCGAAGGCCGACCCGGACTACCTGCTCAGCGTTGCCGACATCGAGCGCTTCGAAGCGGCGCACGGCCGCGTCCCCGCGGGCGCGTGGTTCCTGATGCGCACCGACTGGTCGAAGCGCAGCGATCCCGAGGCGTACCAGAACTTCGACGAGACCGGCCAGCACACGCCGGGGCCCAGTGCGGAGGCGGTGCGCTTGCTGGTCGAGGAGCGCGACGTGCTCGGCTTCGGCTCGGAAGCGATCGGCACCGACGCGGGCCAGGGCTTTCATCTGCGCCCGCCCTATCCGTGCCACTACTACATGCACGGCGCCGGGCGCTACGGGCTGCAGTGCCTCGCCAATCTCGACCTGCTGCCGCCGACCGGCGCGGTCTTGCTCTGCCCGCCGCTCAAGATCGAGAAGGGCAGCGGCAGCCCGCTGCGGGTGCTCGCGCTCGTCGAAGAGGCTGCGTGAGCAAGAGCCAGGCGGGCGTCGCTGCGGTGACGGGCGGGAGCGCCGGCATCGGCCTTGCGGTCTGCGAACAGCTCCTCGCCGACGGTCACGAGGTCGTCTCGCTCGCGCGGCGGCGCTGCCCCATAGGGCATTCGAAGCTGCACAGCATCGAGGTCGACCTCCTCGACCGCGCTGCCACCGGCGAAGCCGCACGCGAGCTTGCGCGGCGATTCGCGGTGACAACGCTGGTCCACAACGCAGGCATGATCCGCCCCGCGCTGTTGCCCGACGTCGAGCTCGACGACCTCGACGCGCTCGTCGAGCTGCACCTCGGCGCGGCGATCCAGCTCGTCCAGGCCGCGCTGCCTGCGATGCGCGCCCGCCGCTTCGGCCGCATCGTGCTCCTCTCGTCGCGCGCCGCGGTCGGCCTGGCGACGCGGACGAGCTACTCGGCGACCAAGGCCGGCATGCTCGGCATGGCGCGCACATGGGCACTCGAGCTCGCGGGCGACGGCATCACCGTCAACGTCGTCGCGCCCGGGCCGATCCGCACCGACATGTTCCACGAGGTCATCCCTGCCGGCAGCGACAAGGAGCGCGCGCTTGCCGCAGCGGTGCCGGTCCGGCGCCTCGGCGAGCCGGCCGACGTCGCCCGCGCAGTCGCTTTCTTCGCCAGCCCGGACGCCGGCTTTGTCACCGGGCAGCTCCTCTACGTCTGCGGCGGCACGAGCGTCGGCAGCCTCGTTCTCTAGCGACTCGTCTCCGGGGAGCGGCCCGCTTGCCGCCTGCCGTCGGCTCGTCTAAGATGCTTTAGAACTGAAGCATCGACGATGGAAGCCTCCGAGCGCGTCGCACGCGAAGGCCCGTCCGGCGCCGCGGCGGCTGTGCGCGCGCTCGTCGACGATGACCGCGTGCACCGCGACGCCTACGTCGACCCTGCCGTCCACGCGCGCGAGCTGCGCACCTTCTGGGCACACACCTGGCAGTACCTCGCACACGCGAGCCAGGTGCCGAACCCGGGCGACGTCGTCACCGTCGACCTCGCCGGCCGCCCGCTGATGCTGGTGCGCACCGGCGACGGCACGCTCCGCGTGCTGGCGAACCGCTGCGCCCACAAGGGCACGAAGCTCGTCGACGAGGAGCGGGCGAACGTCGGTCGCCACTTCCGCTGCTCTTACCACGGGTGGACCTACGCCCTCGACGGCGCTCCGCTCGGCGTGCCGCTGCGCGAGGGCTACGAAGGGACGCGCCTCGCGTCGTGCGCATCAGGCCGCGGCCTCGCGCCGCTTCGCCACGTCGCGGTGCACCGCGACTTCGTCTTCGTCAAGCTCGGCGACGCCGGCCCCGGGTTCGCCGACTACTTCGGCGATGCCCTCGCGGCGCTCGACAACCTCGTCGACCGCTCGCCCGTCGGCAAGTTCGAGGTCGCGGGCGGCGTGCTGCGCACCATCGTGCGCTGCAACTGGAAGATCTACCTCGAGAACATCAACGACACGGTGCACCCGATGGCGACGCATGAATCGGCCGTCGCCGCGGCGCGCGCCGTGTGGGGCGAGCGGCCGGCCGACGCCGCCAAGCCGATGGCGATGGAGCAGATCCTGCCGTTCGGCGCGCCCTTCGACTTCTTCGACCGGATGGGCGCGCGCGTCTACCCGAACGGCCACAGCGTGCTCGGCACGAAGCACAGCATCCACTCGGGATACGGCAAGCTGCCCGACTACGAGGCGGCGATGCGCGCCGCCTACGGCGAGGCGCGCGCGAAGGAGATCCTCGAGCACGCACCGCAGAACGCGGTGCTCTACCCGAGCCTGGCCGTCAAAGGCGCGCCGCAGGCGATGCGCGTCATC